>JAOAFP010000130.1 GCA_026416215.1 Negativicutes bacterium
GTGCAGTCCCTGACGGGCCAACGGCCGGCGACCAAAAACAATTTGAACAGGTTGATTGACGGAATGTGGCAGCAAACAGTGGACCATCTGGTGTATGGGGTCTTAAACCTGCAGCCTGACAGCAGGCTGGCTGAAGCCCTGAATTTTTTCATCTACGATACGGTAAAGATACTTTTTTTACTGTCCGCCATCATGTTTGTCATTGCAATTGCCCGTTCATATTTTCCGGCCAGCCGGGCCCGCCGGCTTCTGGCTGGGAGACATGAATTCACCGGCAATGTTATGGCTGCCGGACTGGGGGTGGTGACCCCGTTTTGCTCCTGCTCGGCGGTTCCGCTGTTTATCGGATTTATTGAGGCCGGCATACCCCTCGGGATAACCCTGTCCTTTCTTATCGCGTCGCCAATGGTCAATGAGGTGGCACTGGGGCTGCTGTGGATAATGTTTGGCTGGAAAGTCGCCCTGCTTTACGTTGGCAGTGGACTGGCTGTGGCGATTGCCGGCGGCTGGTTGCTGGGACACCTAAGGGCGGAAAGGTGGCTGGAACAGGTGTCAGACAGCTTCAGCCATTCTGTCCTGGCCGGCGGAACGGTCAGCGGTCCGGTCAATTTCCGCCGGCGGATTGATTACGCCCGCGGCTATACTGGCGAAATACTGGACAAAATTTGGCCTTATATCGTGATCGCCGTGGCGGTGGGTGCTTTTATTCATGGCTATGCCCCGCAGGATTTGCTGGCCCGTTATGCCGGCCGTGACAATTTCTGGGCAGTTCCGCTGGCTGTGGTCATCGGAATTCCGCTTTATGCAAACTGTGCGGGAGCACTGCCAATTGCGGCGGTGCTGATCGACAAGGGAATGAGCACCGGGACGGTTCTGGCGTTTATGATGTCGGTTACCGCCCTGTCACTGCCGGAAATGATCATTCTGCGGCGGGTGATGAAGATTAAATTGATCGCCATGTTTGTCGCAATCGTCGGAGCCGGGATAATTGCAACTGGGTATTTATTCAATGCTGTGTTATGACATTCTGCATCCCCAATGCTGAACAGAACGTCGCCCATTGCGACCGGCCGTTTGCTAAACGCCGTGTTGTGACGGGTTAATAACCCGGTGGTCAGATCCCGCGGAGGAAGAGTGGTGATTGTCTGCTACTGCTGTTTTTTGCCGGCTTTATAGCTGCTGCTGTTTCCGGGCTGGTCGGCTTCGGTGGGGCACTGCTGCTACTGTCGGTAATGATCGGACAGGTTGGTCCGGTAAAAGCGGTGCCGCTTCTGACTTTTGCCCAGCTGGTGGGTAATCTGGCCAGGCTGGCTTTGGGGTTCAAATCGGTGGCCTGGCGGCCGGTTGCATATTTCAGCGTGGCGGCGGTACCATCAGCTGCGGTTGGTGCGGCAATTTTTCTCAGCGTCAACCCCGGGGTGGCGACTAGGGTGGCCGGTGGGGTTATCGTTCTGGTAGTGTTGCTTTCAGTTCTGCCAGGGACAGCCGGCTTTGCCGGTGGTAAGAGCGGGATGTGGATTCCGTCGGGGCTGGGAGCGGTCAGCGGGCTGATTTCAGGGCTGGCCGGCAGTGCCGGACCATTGTCTGCGGCCTGCTTCTGGTCATTGTCGCTCGCTCCGGCTGCCTATATCGCCAGTGAAGCGGCAGCGGCCTGCCTGATGCACGTAGTGAAGATGGTGGTATACTGGCCGGTTATCGGTGCCGGTTGCGACTGGTGGGCGGAGGCGGCAACTTTGGCTCTGGCAATGATTGGCGGTTCCTGGGTCGGCAGGAAGCTGCTGAGCGGGCTGGCGACCGGGTCTATCAGAACAATTGTCGGCTTGTTGCTGTTTTTGTCCGGGATCAGGATGATTATGAACGGCTGAATGCGTCGTGGTGTATATTCGGAATGACAATTTACAGATCAAGGAGGGCTTGGGCATGAATACCGGGATTAAGTTGTTGCTGGCTGTTGCCGGCCTGACCTGTCAGTTGCTGGTCGGTGTGGCAGCTGCCGCTGAACAGCCGCCGATACCGTCGCTGACTGTCAGCGGTCAGGCAACCGGGCAGATAGCGCCAGATCAGGCGGAGGTGGTTTTTACTGTCGAGGTGACATCAACCAGTGTCAGTGATGGTCAACGCGTAGCGTCCGAACGGGCGACAGCCGTTCTTGGCTGGCTGTTGTCGCAGGGGATCGCCCGTGAAGACATAAGTACCGGCCGGTTTAACGTCTATCCGCAGTATTCTCCTGACAGTAACAAAATCAGTGGTTACCGACTGGAAAATTCCCTGCGGGTGACTGTGCACAACCTGAACAGGTTGCCATCAGTTATTGATGGTGCCCTGCAGAATGGCTGCAACCGGATTGACGGACTGTCGTTCAGCCGGCGCGATATGACTGACTACGGGGACAAGATTATGCAACAGGCAGTGGATGATGCTATACGCAAGGCACAGCTTCTGGCCCGCGGTTTTGGTGTAGCCCTGGGAAAACCGCTGCTGATTAACGAGGGGCACGTCAGCTGGCGCAACACCATTCAGCCGGATGTTTCACTTATGAAGCTGAGCGCGGCGGTTGCCACGCCCATCGAACCAGGGATGATCGAGGCGACAGCCGGCGTGACTGTTACTTTCGCCATAAACTGACGTATTTTGAACCAAACAAAGTCTGCCGGCTGTGCAGACTTTGTTTGGTTTGGCGTGGCTCATCTGGCGTTGGGCAGGAACCGGAAAGTCGACGCAGAAAACACGAATATCCGCGAATAGTTCCCGAAAGGAGGTGATAATTATGAAAGTTAACCGGGCGGCGCGGGTGTTGCTGGCGGTAATTGTGCTCTGGGCGACGGTGGCAGCTGCGGGTCTGGCTGAAAATACCGGCCCGGCCGGCCAGACTGATAATAACAATAGTAACAGCACCTCGGCCGATGCCGGCAGCCAGCCTTCCGCAGATGCTGACCAGGGCCAGCTGGCAAATATCTCGCTGGGCGACGTAATTGAAGGGGGCGGGAAGGCAGTGACGACGATGGAGAAATTGTGGGGCAAACAAAGGCTGATGGATTTATTGAACGGTAAACTGGTCATTCCCGACGAGGTTACCAATGAATACATAACTGAGGTGATAAAGGCCGGCAATGCCGGCAATTCGATTGAAAGTGTGTCCGTGACCACCAGGACGGGCAAGAAACTCGGGTTTAGGGTAGTGAGCAAAAATGCCACCGTTTTGATCAAGGCCGACATCAGGGAAATCGCGTTTGATGCCGCACAGAAAAAAGGCTATATGAAATTTTTTGTTACAAATGTCGCCCTTGATGACCCGACAATTTTTGGCTGGGTCAAAAACCTGTTCGTTCGCTGCTACTCGTTCGGGACGCTGTGCAACATGTTCGGCAGCGACATGAACTACGGAAAGAACGTTAAAGTCATAACCGACGGCGACAACGTAGCAGTTGACTTTATCGATGCGGTAATGAAAAGCCCGGTGGCCGACGTGGACATTTACGGGGTTAAACTGGTTAACCAGATAAAAATAACCGGATTTGACACTGATGATGGCAACCTGTACCTTTACGTTGATTTCGGATTTAGCGATGCCCTGAAAAAATTCCTGCTCAAGCTTGCCCAGTGACGCGATTGTGCAGAGGAAAACGACGAACCTAGCCGGTTTCGGTCAGCAGGTGGGAAAAATTAAATCAGGATTGGTGTGTACACAGGGCTGGCTGGTGCTGGCTTTGGTAAAGGTCATAGCAGGGTTGAGCCGCGCCGAGGCCACGGAAGATTTTGCTGTGCAGCAAGCTGTGGTAGGCAATGGATACGTGTCTACTGGCACGATCAATCTGGTGCCGGTGTCAGACGTACTGGCAGTTTGACAATTGACGGTCAAATGTTCCCCACTGACAGCTGCCGGCAGTTTGAACCGAAGAATTAGGGACAGGCTTATCTGCTGTCTCTTATACACATCT
>JAOAFP010000131.1 GCA_026416215.1 Negativicutes bacterium
AACGGTCACCAGCCTGCCGCTGTTCTCGGTCACCAGCGTCCCGACGTCGGCCAGATATTCACCGGCCACCCCCTCGATCGGCGAGCGGATATAGCAGCGCTCCAGTTTGATGCGCAGCACCTCGGCCGCCGCCTGGGCATTGCGGTAGGCCGCCTCCTGGGTGACCGCCTGGCTTTGGTAATACTCGTACTGATCGTAAGACACCGCCTGTTTGCGCCACAGCTCGGCATAGCGCTCGGCCTGAGCCTGCTTGAACTCCGTCTGGCTTTTCTGCTGGGCGATAACCGCCTCGGCCGCCCTGAGATCGGCGGCATAAGTGGATGGATCGATTACCGCCAGCAAATCGCCGGCCCGCACATAGCTTCCCTGCCGGAAGCCCACCTCGACAATCCGCCCGGTGGCCTGAGGCACCACCGCCACTGAATTATAGGCCTCAATCAGCCCGTTGGCTGCGATCTGCCGCGGCATGGTCTTTTGCTCGACGGTGGCCACGCTGACCGGCACCGCCGGTGCCGCCAGCTGCTCCTGCTTGCCACAGCCTGCCGCCCATAACCCCGCCATAATCAGCGCTGACGCTATCCATGCCGTAAGTCCCCGCTTTCCCGTTATCCCCCGCTTTTTCAGCAACCCGGCAACACCATGGCCCAAACCGGCTGCCGTCATTTTTCGCTTGTCCGTCATTCCCCGCTCTCCGTCTCACCCCTATGGCTAATCTTCCCGCACCATTCATATTATGCATATTCCAGCCGGTGCCGCGATATCCTGCCGCGGGCAAAAAAACAGGACGGCCGGGCCGTCCTGTTTTTTTGCCGTGCAACTGAATTAACGCTTGCTGAACTGCGACGCCTTGCGGGCCTTTTTCAGACCGTACTTGCGCCGTTCCTTTTCCCGGGCATCGCGGGTTAAAAACCCCGCCTTTTTCAACAGCGGGCGGAACTCGTCGTCCACCGCCAGCAGCGCCCGGGCGATACCGTGCCTCATTGCCCCGGCCTGTCCGGTAAGCCCGCCGCCCGAAACACTGGTGACAATGTCAAACTTGCCGACAGTATTGGTAAGCTCCAGCGGCTGCTTGACGATCAGCTGCAGGGTGCTCATCCCGAAGTACTCCTCAAACGGCCGGTTGTTCACCGTAATCTTGCCGTTGCCGGGATAAACCCTCACCCGGGCCACGCTGGTCTTGCGGCGCCCGGTCCCCATATACACGGTACCCATTGCCTACCTCCTCTCCCTGTACGGCAGTTCAACCGGCTGCTGTGCCTGGTGCGGATGCCCGGCCCCGCAGTACACCCTCAGTTTCCTGAACATCTGCCGTCCCAGGCTGTTCTTTGGCAACATCCCCTTAACCGCCAGCTCCAGCAACCGCTGGGGTCGCTTAGCCATCATCATACCTGCCGTCGTATACCTGTCCCCGCCCACATAGCCGCTGTGGCGGAAATATACCTTCTTCCTCAGCTTGTTGCCGGTCAGGACAATCTTCTCGGCATTGACCACGATCACGTGGTCGCCGGTATCACAGTGCGGCGTATACTCGGGTTTGTTCTTGCCCTTCAGCACCGTCGCCACTGCCGCCGCCAGCCGGCCCAGCGTCTTACCGTCGGCGTCCACCACGTACCACTTTCGTTTTATCTCTTCTTTCCTGGCCATAAACGTCTTCATTGCCTGAAAAACCTCCCGTCACAGACCCCCGCGGCACAACCGCACAACCGGAGGAGCAGCCGTCCGGCCAGCCGTTTCGGCCCGTTCTGCATCTATACCGTTGCCCTCACCCGGGGCTACGGAGCCGGCAGCGGTCAGACGCTATGGTATGATATGAGATTTTCCCGTGCTTGTCAAGGGTGTTGACGGACTGAATCCTATAATCCGCTGATCGTCCATTAATACCACACCATATCGCCCCAAAACCTTGCTTTCGCATCGTCCTGCCCTCCCCGGCTGTACAGCAGTCCGGACCGAAATAAAAGAAAAAGGCCCCTCCAGCGGAGGGGCCTTTTGGTAAGTTTAGAAGTAGAAGTAGAAATCGGTCCGGAAGTGACTGAGATTGGTGTTGGGAGCCCAGTTAACAGTAGCATCGTAATAGTTGTAGAACGCCTTCATCTGAATGTTCTTTGCCCAGACATAGTCGAAGCCAATCTCCCAGCCCTTGGCACCGAGGACTGCCGGAATACCACTGTTACCGGTAGTATCGTTGTATCCGGGCAAATCCTCATAAGTGCTGTCCCAGATCGACTGGGCCTCGGCATCGGTGTAGGCAACCCAGGAATGCCAGGTTCCCGGCACATTCACATCGCTCTTACCATAGTCCACCTGGAACCGCATGGCCTCATTCTGCCCGCCGTTGGAAGCCTGAGAGTAAACACCGGTGAACTTCCAGCCCGGGGCAAACTTCCAGTCGAAGCCGGCTTCGGCGAATTTCATCTGAGTTAAGTTCTTCCAGCCGACCATAAAGCCGTTGAAGGTGCTTCCATCAGCCATCATCGGATTCATGTAGGCGGCCTTGACCCGCAGCGTATCAGACAGCTTGGCTGCCACCGCCAAATCCCACCAGGTTACAGGAGCTTGTGACGGCACCTGCAAGTTGCCGCTTTGCAGCTGGGCTATCTGTGCAGCAGTAAAGGAATAGCCCTCGGTCGTGCCCCAGAATCCTTCCCAGGTGACAACGTCGCCGCCACCAGCCAGCTTAAGACCGGTCATATCCTCATCAACCACCAGACCATAGGCCGGGGTATTGGGCTGACGGCCAACCGTAGCCGTGATGCCCATCAGATTGCCGCTCACATAAGCCTGACGGAACTGGGTGTAGTTGTTGCCACCGGCACTTGTGGTTGATATACTGGCTGCATTTTGCACCGAGTTAACGGCGCCGAAAGTCTTGTCGTTCCTGATGCTGGCAAAATATTTCCAGCTGTCGTTGACCTTGCCGTTTACGTACAGCTCGGTCCGGAAAAGCTTCTGCCCGTTTTTGTTGAAAGGTATATCCTTGCCCTTGTACTCGCCGGAATAGTTGTCGTAGCGCAAAGTCACCTTGCCGGTCAGGTAAATCCTGTTGTTCACCTGATCGCTCAGCTTGTCAACCTTCACGCCCAGGTTGTTCAGTTCGTTGGCAAACTCGGCGCTCAGCTTGTCAATCAGCGCCTTTTGCTCGGCATTGGCCTTGTCTTCCCGCTGGATGGCCCTGTACACAATCTGGGCCATTTCATAACGGGTCATACTGTTGTCGCCCTTGAAGGTGCCGTCGGGATAACCGTCGATAATCCCGTCTTTGGTCAGCTGGGCCACCGCTTTATACGCCCAGGAATTGGCCGGCACATCGCTGAACGGATTGGCGGCGGCGAAGGCCGTGGCTGCCACGCCCAGCACAAACGCGATAGCGAGGGTCAGAATCAGACTCTTTCTCATTGTTGCTCTCCTTTTGTAGGATTTTATTGCCCGCCCCGGCCGGCAGCCTCAGCTGACCCCGCAGCTATCCGAGTTACCTCGAGTTTCCTCGTCCTGCCACAAGACCGCATCCGGATACCCGCCCGCTGACGGTCGTCCAGCCTACTCCGCCTCCCGATCCCGGATTCCTACGGAGACACCCCCTTTCTTACCGTCCGGTCGGCATTCGGCCAAAACGCACTGCGCAGATCGTCTATTAGCACCTGCTACTATCACGGGTAAAATTATAATCGGCAACCTGCCATCTGTCAAGACTGCCCGTTCGCTAAGACAACAAGCTGTCTGAGATTAATCAGGATCAATCCCCGGGAGAGCTCCGTTGTTTCAGTCTTGTGCGGGAAGGTATGAAAAGACAGTCTGCCGATAGCCAGTAATCTTGAATTTTCCAGCTGAAGGACGGGATGTATTCAGTGATCAGCCTTAAATGCCGCCCTTGGGAATCGGATGACCCATCATGCGCGTGTACCGGTTTTTACCGGTGATTCTTACCGATTTATTCAATTTCTGTCTCTTATACACATCT
>JAOAFP010000132.1 GCA_026416215.1 Negativicutes bacterium
TTTGCGCACACCCGGGTGTCGCGGCGTAAAACCGGCTACGGCCGGTTTTTTTTTTTTTGAGATCGGGCTTTCGGCGGCAGGGATTTCCGCCCAGGGCCGAGAAAATACCCGGTGGTGCGTATTGCTGAAGCGACCAAATGGCGGGAATTAGGGGGGCGGTGTTTTGGAAAACAGCAACGAAAGCGGCAATATCGTGAGCCGGGTATATGATGCTTTTCGACAGATCGACAACAACAGCTCGGGATCGGGTGACCGGGAGCGGCTGATTATCGTCCCCGGCCTTGACAGCCGGTCGCGGGAGATGTTCCGGCGCGAGCTGGTGTCGATGCGGCGGTGGGAATACATAGACTGCCGGAAGATCATCACCAGGGAGATTCTCAACCTCCAGCCACACGAGCGGCCGGTGGAGGCTCCGGCCATTGTCAGCCATTATCTGGGGCGTCTGTATGCCGAGGTGATTGTGGTCGATCATCTGGAGGTGCTGTTCGCCCCGTTGCTACACCTGTCGCCGGTCGAATTCCTGAAACAGCTGGCGACGGAAAACAACATCGTGGCAATCTGGCCGGGAGAGTACCGCGACGGAAGGATATTTTTCCGCAACAACAATGGCGAGTACTCATTTCCTGATGACGGGCTGTTTGTTTTGCAGTGACCGTGACGGGTCAGCACGTATTGCTGTCAACAACTCACAAAGGAGGAATTGATACTATGAGCAGGATGAAGGGCAATGCCCTGATCGCCCAGTCGGGCGGACCGACGGCGGTGATCAACGCCAGTGTCTGCGGGGTGGTGCAGGAAGCACTGAAATACAGTGAGATCAACCACATTTACGGCGCGCAGAACGGGATTCTGGGACTAATCAAGGGAAGGTTGTTTGACCTGCGCAGGGAGAAACCTGAAACCATCAGCCGGCTTAAGAATACACCCGGAGCCGCCCTGGGCTCGGTGCGTTACAAGCTGAAAACCGAGGAAGACTATGAAAACGTGATCAATGCCCTGAAGAAGCACGATATCCGCTACTTCTTCTATGCCGGCGGCAATGATTCAATGGATACGGCTGACAAGGTCAATAAACTGGCAGCCAGGATGGGTTATGATCTATGCTGTATGGGAGTGCCGAAGACGGTGGACAATGACCTACCGTTCACCGATCATTGCCCGGGCTTTGGCAGTGCCGCCAAATATCTGGCCACCACTGTGGCCGAGGCCTGGATCGACCAGCGGGATCTGCCCTCGACCAAGATAATGATTGTTGAGACCATGGGCCGGCATGCCGGCTGGATGGCCGGATCGACCGCCCTGGCCAAGCGCTATGACGATGACGGTCCCCACCTCATCTACCTGCCGGAAGTGCCGTTCGACATCGATCAGTTTGTCAATGATGTCCGGGATATATACAACGCCATTGACCGGGTGATGATCGTTGTGTCGGAGGGGATTCACCTGGCTGACGGCACCCTGGTCGATCAGGCGGCGACAGCCGTGCGTGACGCTTTTGGCCATGCAGCGCTGGGAGGAGGAGCCTCCAGGGTCCTGAAAGAGCTGCTCGACAGGGAGATTGGGGCGAAAAGCCGGTTTATGGTCAAGGCCACCGCTCAGCGGGCGGCGGCTCACTGGGCGTCGCAGACCGACATCGATGAAGCCTGGATGGTTGGGGCCAAGGCGGTTGAATTTGCCATGCAGGGTCATTCGGGGATGATGGTGACCATTGAGCGCGAACCGGGACCGGTATACAAATCGCGGGCCGGTATGGTTGAACTGGCCAGGGTGGCCAACGTTGAACACATGGTGCCGAGGGAGTGGATTAACGAGCGGGGGAACTACGTGGAACAGCCGTTTATCGACTACTGTGCACCACTGATTGAGGGTCAGCCGCAGTTCGAGTACCACCGGGGTCTGCCGGTATATGCCCGTCTGGAGAAACATTTCATCGTTCCGGAGTAATAATAACGATAAAGCGAGGGTGAATGGCCATGAAAAGGATCGAGACCATTGGCGTGCTGACCGCCGGCGGTGACTGCCCCGGGTTAAATGCGGTCATCCGTGCCATTGTCCGTACCGCCCACGGCAAAGGGCTGAAGGTATTCGGCATCCGCAACGGGTTTAAAGGTCTGGTGGAGAACGACATGTTTGAAATGCACGACCGTTCGGTATCGGGAATCTTGCCGATCGGTGGCACGGTGCTGGGGACGTCGAACCGGGAGAATCCGTTGCAGTACCCGGTGGAGAGGGACGGACAGGTCGTCCATGAAGACATGACCGACGTGATCATCGGCCATTTTCAGCAGCGGGGAATTCAGGCGGTGGCCATCATCGGCGGGGACGGCAGCCTCAATGTGGCCGGTCAGCTGCACAGAAAGGGAATGAATGTGGTCAGTGTCCCCAAGACAATCGACAACGACATCCCCGGCACCGAACGGACCTTCGGGTTTGACACGGCAGTCCAGATCGCCACTGAGGCCCTGGATCGTCTGCATACCACCGCCGCATCCCATCACCGGATCATGATACTGGAAGTAATGGGCCGGACAGCCGGCTGGATTGCCCTGCACAGCGGCATTGCCGGCGGGGCGGACGCAATTTTGCTGCCCGAACTGCCGTACCGGGAAGAATCGCTGGTCAGGATGATCAGAGAACGGGCGTCACGCGGCAAGACATTCAGCCTGATCGTCATTTCCGAGGGGGCCAGGCCGCAGGGAGGAGAGGTCAGCGTGGCCCGGGTGGTGGAAGGAAGCTGGGAGAAAGTCCGGCTGGGCGGCATCGGTGAAAAACTGGCCCGCCGGCTGGAAGAACAGACTGGCATGGAAGCGCGCTGTACAGTGCTGGGGCACATACAGCGCGGCGGCACACCGACGGCCTTCGACCGGGTGCTATGCAGCCGTTACGGTTCAGCGGCGGCCGAGTGCCTGGCCAACGGCGACACCGGGGTCATGGTGGCACTTAAACAAAACGACATCATCACCATCCCGATCGACTACGTTTGCGGCAAAACCCGCACCGTGCCGCTTGATGACGAGAAGGTGTTTGTTGCCCGAAACCTGGGGATTTGTTTCGGGGACTGAATTTGCCAGGCAGGGACGGCACCAGCGACGGTGCCGTCCCTGTTCTGCGAGGTTGTGAATTCGGACGCAGACGGCAGGAATGGCCTGCGGCTGGGGCATTGCACGCGCCCGGTTGAGGGTGGAGGCTGGTGTTTGACCGGGAAGCAGGGAAAAAACGGGTGTGGAGCAAGGGGTAACGGGAGGTTAAAAACTGTGAAAATTGAGGAAACCCGGCTGCCAGGGGTATTGCTTATCGAACCGGCGGTGTTCGGCGATGCCCGGGGATTTTTTATGGAGACCTGGCAGGAGGAGCGTTACGCAGCGGTCGGACTGCCCCGTAGCTGGCGGCAGGACAACCTGTCCTGTTCGCAGCGTGGGGTGTTGCGCGGGTTGCATGGCCAGAATCCTTCACCCCAGGGCAAACTTGTCTACGTCCTGCAGGGGGAGGTGTTTGACGTGGCGGTGGACATCCGCCGGGGTTCGCCGACGTTTGGCTGCTGGACGGCGGTTTATCTTTCAGCCGAAAACAAAAAGCAGTTCTACCTGCCGCCGGGAATGGCCCACGGCTTTCTAGTGATGTCGGAGACCGCCCTGTTTGCCTACAAATGCACTGAGTTATATGCTCCCGAACACGAGTTCAGCGTGGCCTGGGATGACCCCGACATCGGCATTGACTGGCCGCTGACCGGTGGACCGCCGCAACTTTCGGGTAAAGACGCCAATGCCCCGCGACTGAGGGATATAATGCCGGAGCGGTTGGTGGCGTATGGGTGATGGCCAGCCCAACCGGGCTGACCGCCCGGCGGGTGGTGGCGGGGATGGTGCCGGCTGCCCCGGGACTGCCGGCTGGCCGGCTGGGTGGGTACTGGCCGATCCCCGGGCGGGAGTCTGGCTATACCAGGCTGACTGCCTGAAATTTATGGACAGGCTTATTGCTCAATTCCCTGA
>JAOAFP010000133.1 GCA_026416215.1 Negativicutes bacterium
GCCGTTGGCCAGTCGGATTTTTACCAGGTTTTCTCCGCCTACGGCCCGCCGGTCGATATGAGCAACCGGGAAGGAACGGGTAGCAGCCGGGAGCACGTGTACTACAGCAACGGTCTGTTTCTCGACCTGAGCCTGAACGACAGCAGCCAGAAGTGGATTGTCAACCACGCCAACATCCGTAGCAGCGAGTACTGGCCGCCCCGCTCGGTAAAGGTGGGCGATCCGGTGACCGAAATGTTCAAATTTTTCGGCGACGGCTACAACCAGATCGGCAACCGCTACTATTACACCATCCTCAGCAACTACTGGGAACAGAGAGGAATAGTGTTTACGGTTGAGGACAAGAAAATAGCCGAAATCGATATATACAACCGCGCCATACCGAAAAAGTCGGCCCAGTGACAGCCTGGCCGCCGGCCGGTATATTTCAGCCAGCATCAGGAGGCATTTGCCGTGAAGATAACTGCTGTCCGCATTTACCAGCTAGAAATACCGCTGATCAAACCGTTTATCACCGCCCTGCGCCGGACTGACAGCGTTGAGGACGTAGTGGTGTCGCTGCATACTGCTGACGGCTATGTGGGATACGGGGCGGCGGCGGCCACACCGGTCATTACCGGTGACAGCCGGGAAGCCATCATCGGCGGGGTCAGACTGCTGGCCCGGCGGCTGGTGGGTAGTGAAACAGACAACCACGAGCAGTTGCTGAAAACGATCAGTGAGGGATTGGTCAACAACTACTCAGCCAAGGCCGCTCTCGATATCGCCGTTCATGACCTGGTCGCCCGCCGGTTTGGGCTGCCCCTCTACCAGCTGCTGGGAGGCGGGAAATCCGGGGTGGAAATTCTGACCACTGTCAGCGTCAAGAGCCCAGCGGAAATGGCGGCCGACGCTGAAGAGTACGTCCGGCAGGGATTTGGCACCCTCAAGGTCAAGGTCGGGCTCGACCCGGCCGAGGACGTGACCAGAATTGCTGCCATCCGCCGGGTGATCGGTGACCGGGTCTGCATAGTTGCCGATGCCAATCAGGGCTGGGATGTCAAACAGGCCCTGGCGGCAATCCGGCAGCTGGCGGCGGCCGGCCTGGGGGTGGCGATGGTGGAACAGCCGGTAAAGGCCTGGGATTACGACGGCCTCAAGCACGTCCGCGACCACTCACCGCTGCCCATCTACGCCGATGAGGCGGTATTCGGCGTCCGCGATGCCCTGCGTCTGATCGCCGGACAAGCGGTTGACGGGGTAAACATCAAGCTGATGAAGAGTGGAGGGATTTATGGGGCGCGGGCCATTTACGACCTGGCCACCGCCCACGGCCTGCCCTGCATGGCCGGCTGTATGCTGGAGTCGCCGGTCGGTATTGCCGCGATGGCCAGCTTTATCGCCGGCCGCAGCAACATCCGTTATGTCGACCTCGATCCGCTGGTGATGATCAAAACCAACCCGGTGGTGGGCGGCGTGACCCTTAGCCGGTCGCGATTGCTCCTGCCTGACCGTCCGGGACTGGGAATTGAGCGTATCGACGGCCTGGCCGAGGTAGCGGCCGTGACCGCCGATCCGGTGTGACCGGGCTGAAAAAAGGGGGGTAAGATGGGGGACTGGCACTTTTATTTTCAGCTGGCCAGCCTGTCGGTCATTGTGGTTTACGCGGTGATGGTGTTCCGCAACGTTGAGCCGCTGACCGCCACTGTCGCCAGCGTTATTCTGGGCTTTGCCTTCAACCTGGCCGGCCCGCTGGAGATCGGCAAGGTCATGGAAGGGTCAATCGGCTCGTTTCTCGGGCTGATCGGCTTTATCATAATGTTGGGCAGGGGACTGGGCGAGGTGCTGAACGAGAGCAGGGTGAGCCATACCCTGGTGCACCGGATCGTCTATGGAATAGGTATAAACACCAAAACCCGGGTGAAAATCGGTGTGGTGGTATCGTCGGTGGTGATTGTGGCCGTATTGGGGACACTGGCGGGCGGGCTGGCGATTCTGGCGCCCATTCTCCGGCCGGTGGCCGCCAGCGTCGGGATCAGCCGTCCCAGCCTGGCAGTACTGATGCAGGCAGCAGGGGAAGAAGCCCTGATCATTGGCCCGTTTGCCCCGCCGGTGGTGGCGCTGCTCGGGGTGACCGGCATCAGCTACCTGACCATGCTGACCCACGCTTCACTGCCAATCGCCGTGGTCACTCTGGTTACCACCTGGCTGATGGCCAACCGGCTGCAGCGGCAGTACTCCGACGAGCTGTTCGAACAGGAAACCGGCGGTCAGCGGTTTGTTCCCAGCCGCCGGCAGCTGGCTGCCACCGGACTGTTCGTCGCGGCTTTTGTCGGCTGCGTTGTCTACGGTCTGGCCCTCAGGGCCAAAACCTCCTATGTGGTGTTTGTGATGCTGTTTCTGGCCCTACTGACCGGGCTGGCCGGCGGGCTGGGGTTTGGCAGGATCATCGGGCTGTTGCTGGAGGGGATGAGGAAAAACTTCAACCTGTTCCTTATTTTTGTCTTTCTTGGGCCGATGCTCGACCTTGTCCAGTCAGCCGGCGGGTTTACAGCCCTGACTGAACTGCTTGAACCGCTTGAGCGGATGGGAGGGACGGCGGTGCTGTCGGTAATTGTCGGGGTTACCGGGGCATTTGGCATGCCGGCGGCTTCGGCGGCGGTGATCAAGATGCTCCATGAGATGTTTTCTCCGGCGGCGCTGGCCATGCAGCTGCCTGTGGTCACTTTCGCCTTTAGTATGTTGCTGGCCACCCGGATCACCAACTTTGCCTACCCGGGAGCCAACATGTTTGCCGCCATGGGATTTGCCGAGAGCAAGAACGTCAAGGCGATGATCAGAAACGGCCTGACTGTGGCCGCCGTTCAGGTGGTCTTCCTTATTGTCTACAGCATTTTGTTCGCCTGACCGGCGACATAGGTCTTGACTATCGGTCACCGGCGTTTATAATTGCGTCAAGCGCCGTGCCGGCGCCGGCCGGCACCAGCATAAACATCAAAGGAGGAAGTGGCGATGAAAAGAAACTGGTTTCGTCTGCTGGCGGTGGCAGCGTGCCTGGTACTGGCCGTGGTTCTGGCCGGTTGCGGCGGTGACAAAAACACTGCCAGCCGCGACACAATCATGGTTGATCTGGGCGAGGACGCGCCCACCCTCGACCCGACCATGAGCGAGGATACCCAGAGCGCGCGGGTGGCCTACGACCTGTTTGAAGGACTGGTATCATTCGATCAGAAGCTCGACCCGATCCCCGGTCTGGCCGAGCGATGGGATATTTCTCCCGACAAACGGACCTATACTTTTTACCTGCGGCCGGGGATAAAGTTCTCAGACGACACGCCGATCACCGCTGACGACGTGGTTTTCACCTGGCAGCGGCTGGTCGACCCGAAGGTGGGATCGCCCTATAACTTCCTTGGCAGCAATGTTGTCAATGGCCAGGCGGTGATCGACGGCAAGCTGCCGGTCAGCGAGCTGGGAGTCAGAGCGATTGACCCCCGGACGGTGGAAATTAAGCTCGAGGTGCCCGACCCGTCGTTTTTGAATATCTGCTCGATGCCCAACGTTGCCATCCTGTCGAAGGCCAACATCACCAAGTACGGCGACAGCTGGACCGAACCGGGCAAAATGGTCAGCTCGGGGGCCTACAAACTGGCCGAACGGGTGATCAAAGGCTACATTCTGCTGGAGAAAAACGAACATTATTACGATGCGGCCAACGTGGCGATCAGCAAGGTCAAGTTCCTGCCGATCGTCGAAACCAGCAGCGCCCTCAACCAGTTCAAGTCGGGCGGGGTGGACCTGACCTGGAGCGTGCCGTCCGACCAGTACCAGTCGATTAAAAAGGAGTTTGGCGATCAGCTGCACACCGTGCCGCAGGAGGCACTGTACTACTA
>JAOAFP010000134.1 GCA_026416215.1 Negativicutes bacterium
TTATTTACGTGTCGTGTCACGACAATCTGAACCTTTGGGACAAAATTTGCCAGGTCATGCCCCTGGCCAGCACCGGCCAGCGGCTTGCGGCCGCCAAATTTGCCTTCTCCTGTCTGTTATCGTCGCAGGGAATCGCCTTTGTTCAGGCCGGTGACGAGTTCGCCCGCAGCAAAAAAGGATGCGCCAACAGCTACAACAATAATTCGCCCGATGTCAATCCCATCAATTGGCGGCTGAAAGATGAAAACCGCGACTTATTTACCTTCGTGGCCAACCTGATCAAAATCCGGCGCCAGCACCCGGCGTTCCGTTTTTGCGGCCCAGGGCCGATCAGTACGATAATCCGGCGGGTTGAAACCGGCGATGACAAGAATGTAATAGCCTACACCATTGACGGTACAGCAGTGGGCGACAGCTGGCGGGAAATTGTGGTTATCCACAATGCCGGAGCCGGCCACTTTGTTCTGCCCATAGCCGGGACATGGAAAATCGCAGTCGCTGACGGCAAAAGCTCCCCCAGCCAACCGCTGTCGGTGGCAGGCGACCAGATTGTCGCCGGTCCTCTGTCCACAGTTGTCGCATGGCGTTGACTCACTTGCATTCAGCCCAGCTGGTTCCCCACCTCACATCCACCTGCAGGGGCACGGTCAAAGGCAGTACACTCTGCATCTCACGCCTCAATATCGCCGAAAGGCGGTCGATTTCATTATTGGTAGCCTCAAACACCAGCTCGTCGTGAACCTGAAGTACCATCCGCGATTTGAGGCCGGCAGCCTGAACTGCCTTCTCAACCCTGATCATTGCCAGTTTAATTATGTCGGCAGCGCTGCCCTGAATGGGGGTGTTCATAGCCATACGTTCACCAAATGAGCGGACGGCGAAATTTTTGGCGTTGATTCCCCGGATGTACCGGCGCCGGCCGAGAATTGTCTCCACGTATCCCTCGCGGTGGGCCAGCTCAATTTGTCGATTTATATATTCCTTAACCCGTGGGTAGCGCCGGAAGTAATTTTTGATATATTCCCGGGCATCGGTCAGGGAAATTCCGCTGTCGCGGGACAGGCCGAAATCGCTGATGCCGTAGATTATGCCGAAATTGATTGCCTTGGCCCTGGATCTCATCTGTCCGCTGACCTCGTCCGGTGGCACGGCGAAAATTTCAGCCGCCGTCTGACGGTGGATGTCGCAGTTGTTGGCAAATGCCCCGATCAGCTTCGCATCCTGTGACAGGTGGGCCAGTACTCTCAGTTCAATCTGTGAATAATCAGCCGTCATCACTACGTCGTATCCCAGACCTGGTACGAAAACCTCGCGAATTTTCCGGCCCGCGTCACTGCGTACCGGTATGTTCTGAAGGTTGGGATTGGAACTGCTAAGGCGGCCGGTGGCGGCGGTGGTCTGGTTTAGCTGGGTGTGAATCCGGCCGGCCGGTGTGACAAAATTGATCAGTCCGTCGATAAAACCGCTTTTTAGCTTGGTCAGCGCCCGATACTCGATTATTTCGGCAACTATTGGGTGAAGGCCCTGTAGTTCGTGCAGAACTTCACTGTCAGTAGAGAAACCGGTCCGGGTTTTCTTGACGGTCGGCAGGCAGAGACGGTTGAACAGAAGATCGGACAACTGACGGGGAGAATTTATGTTCAGTCGATAGCCAGCCAAGCGGAAAATCGTGTTTAGACGCTCATCAATGTCTTTGGCAAATTCAGCCGACATCTTCCGCAACTTCGCCAGATCAACTGCCATGCCGCGATCTTCAATCGCCACCAGAACTGCTGATAACGGTCTCTCAATTCTTTGGTACAAATCCCCCTCCCAAACCGGGGTCATTTTCGCCATACAGTCAAGCACTGCCGGCATCACCGCAGCCTGACCACGGATTTCCACCGGCTTTTGTCCGGTCTGTCCGACTTTCAGCCGGGCCCAGACGCTGACCGGATCATGCTTTTCGTTGTCAGGATCGAGCAGATAATCACAAATCGCAAGGTCAATCACCGGTTGATCGGGGCGAATCCCTGCCCAGCGAATTAAAGACTTTATGTCGTTGGTAACTATTTCTCCCTGATAATCTGCCACCCATCTGGCCACTGCACTCAGTGTCGTGGTATCATCGGCGCTGATTCGGTACACAGAGCGGCGATCCGGCACCAGAATTTCCACCGGTGCCTTCTCCGCCCTGCCCCGGTCGCTGGCCGGACCAACCGCAACAAACAGTCGCGGCTGACCTTCCAGAATGCTTTTCACCTCTTGCCAGTTTCGGCAGTCAATCGTATCTGTTTCAGCGTTGCCGCTTGCTGTCCGATCCTCCGTGGCCGGCGTATCCTCCCCGGCCTGCCCGGATTCGCCGACCGGTTCCACCCAGAGGTGTTGGTAGCGTTTTTCCAGTGACAGCATTGCGTACTGACGGAAATACTCCCGGCAGCCACCAGATTGCAACCGGCCTATGTCCCAGCGGTACAGTTCCGGCTCCGAATCAACCGGTGCGTCACAATTGATAGTTGCCAGCCTGTACGACAGCCGCACGGCTTCCTGCTGCCGGCGTATGGCATCAATGGTCCTCTGCTCGGCCGGATCGTCAGTGCGGGCCGTCAGTATTGATTCCAGACAGCCGTATTTTTGCAGTAATTTAACTGCCGTCTTCTCGCCAACTCCCCGGACGCCGGCGATGTTGTCGGATTTATCGCCGACCAGAGCCTTCATGTCAACAATTTGGGCCGGATTCAAACCGTACCTCTCCCTAAATGTGGCTATGTTCCAATGTTCAACATCGGTTAAGCCGCGCCTTGGGTAGATCACCTCGGTCCTTTCGTCAATCAGCTGGAAGCAATCACGATCGCCGCTGATGATCAGGCTGTTTATCCCGTGTCGGCCGGCTGCCCGGGCCAGCGTCCCGATCAGGTCGTCGGCCTCGTAGCCTTCACAGCCCACGCAGGTGATACCACAGGCTTGGTAAAACTGGACGGCCCGTTCAAATTGTTCGGCCAACTGTTCCGGAGTGGCAGAACGGGTGGCTTTGTAGTCAGGAGCCAGTTCGGTCCGGAAACTCCGCCGCGACAGATCGGTAGCAACGACAACATAATCCGGATGATACTGTTGCAAAGCCCTTAGCAGCATACTGGCCAGCCCGAACACTGCCCCAACCTGGCGGCCATGTTGGTCAGTAAGCGGCGGTAAAGCGTAAAATGCCCGGTAAAGCATGCTGCTGTTGTCAATCACCAGAAAATTTGCCATCCATGTCCTCCGAAAAAAAGCAAGGCAGGATCACTGCCTTGCTTGTCTTTTTACGATGTTGATTTCAACTGCTTGAGCTTCGGCCCCATAATCCGCTTGTAGGCCTCCCCCCCAGGCTGATCAAAAGCGTCAACATTGGCTAGTTCTCCCTCATAGGCTACCGATAGGGCCAGCAGGTACAGCAATTCGCCCAGATGGTAGGCATTGAGCCGCGGCAGGATGAAGTTGGCATTCATCCGTCCCTCGCCGATCAGTGCCGCCGCATTGGCCTCGCGGGCCACATCCAGTGCCTGACTCATATAAATACCAGCGGTTGCCGAGAGTGCAGGCTCTTCCGGAAATACGTCCGGAATCACCGGATCAACCTCCCAGCGGCCGACCTGGACAAACTGCACCACCTTATCCTGCTTACCTTCCTGGTGTTGTTGGGTCTGCGCGTGCATGTCCGTCGTGCCCACCGCCACAACCGGTGTGCGTCCATAGAATACAACCTCGCCGTCCCGGTTGTACTTTTTGCCCAGCGACTCGGCCAGCAGCTGAATATACCACTCTGCCACCGACTTTAAATAGTCGGCGTACGGCATGAACACCTCAATGTCTGTCTCTTATACACATCTCCGAGCCCACGAGACCA
>JAOAFP010000135.1 GCA_026416215.1 Negativicutes bacterium
CCCGCCACAGCATCAGGCACAATCCCAGGTACACCACGATCGCCCAGTAGGTGGCGGCCGGGGTCTGGCTCCATTCCTCCAGGTACCAGTCGTAGCCCATAATCCGCAAAACCGCGCTGATCAGCCCGCCCAGCGCCCCGCCGGCCACCAGACCGCTGGACACTATTTCGCCGCGGTGAACCCTGAGGGCCACCAGTTTCTCATCCTTGCTGCTGTTCCTGACCAGCCAGGAAATGAGGCCGCCCAAAAGCAACGGGGTGTTGATCTCCATCGGCAGGTAAGTCCCCAGGGCAAAAGCCAGCACCGGTATGTCGAGCATCCAGAGAATCAGGGCAAACAGCGCCCCGGCCATCAGCAACGGGGTGTGGGCGGTGCCCCCCTCCATAAACGTGCTGGCCATGGTGGCAAACATGTTGGCCTGCGGCGCCGCCAGCTCAGTTTTGCCGGTGAAACCATAGGCCTGATTCAGCAGCATCACCACCCCGACCGACAAGATGGACACAATAACCGCGGCAATGATCTGCCATTGCTGCATTTTCTTCGGCGTCGCCCCCGTCAGGTGTGCCACTTTCAGCTCGGACATAAAATTACCGGCCATCCCCAGGGTTGTGGCGAGAAAGGCCGCCATAAACAGGACGGCGATAATTCCAGCCGTACCGCTCAACCCGGTGTGGAGCATGACCAGCGCCGCCACCATCAGCATGAAAATGGTCATTCCTGATACCGGCTCGGTGCCGGTGAAGGCAATCGAACTTATCCCTACCACCGACAGCATGAAGGCAAAAATCAGCACAATGACCACTGCGATCAGGGTCTGGACCAGACTCTGGGCACAAATCGAGTGGAACGCCATCCCGAACAGGATGGTGGTAATCAGCATCGTGACAGTTATGAACTTCATCGACAGGTCGCGCTGGGTGCGCAGGACCGGGCCGTCGGCCTGGCCGCGGCCGTGTATAGTCTCCCTGATCGCCACGGCAAACACCTTTTTTACCACCCCGCCCATCCGCAGCAGGCCGATAATTCCGCCCATGGCCAGCATGCCAATGCCGATGTACTTGATATACTTGCCAAACATCACATCCACCGGCACCTCATTCATCACCACTTCCCTGCCGCCTATGAGAATGGTGTGGTCACCCACCATGTAGTAGACGATCGGCATGCAGACGAACCAGGAAAAAAACGAACCGGCGCAGATGATCAGCGCGTAGCGAATGCCAGTGTAGTAGCCCAGGCCCAGCAGGGCGGCCTCGGTGTCAAGGGCGAAGGCCAGTTTGTACTTCTGGGCAAACCGCTGCCCCCAGTCGAAGGTCAGGCTGCTGATCACCTCCTGCCACCAGCCCAGAGTATTGTTGACTATATCATAGAAAAAGCCGACAATGCCGCTGGCAATCATCAGCTTGGCGCTGCTGCCCTCATTGCTGGTCAGCACCCCGACCGCCGCCCGGCCGGCCGGGAACGGGTAGGCGTGATGCATATCCTCGCAGAAGTATTTGCGGAAGATTACCGACATCATTATTCCCATCACGC
The DNA here is from genome assembly GCA_026416215.1 of Negativicutes bacterium. Lineage (GTDB taxonomy): Bacteria > Bacillota > Negativicutes > SKW292 > SKW292 > SKW292. The sequence continues at coordinate 1,534 of JAOAFP010000135.1, forward strand.
TGCCCAGCACGATCGGGATCATCATCGCCGTGTAAGACATGTGGATGTTGAGTATGTAGAAGGCAGGCAGGATGAACATCGCCCCGCCCAGCATGTTGGTGCCGGCGCTGGCAATGGCCTGAATATGTACGTTTTCCGGGAACGGATCCCGGCGCCGCAGGATTACCGCCAGCCCCATGGCCATAATTGACACCGGGGCGAAGGCATCGATAGTCTGGCCGATTTTCAAGCACAGATAGCCAACGGCCAGGGCAAAGACCGCCGCAAAAAACAACCCCCAGGCCACCACATACGGTTTTATCTCACCGTATTCCCTATCCGGGGACATGATTGGCCTGAAATCATGGTGTTTGTCCGCGTTCATAGTATCCCTCCCTATCGGCTGTCCGTCCAGCCGGTTTATAACTGCCCGGCAATCTGTTAAAATTTAACTGGAAACGCCGGTGGTGATCCGAACATTCTACATCCCGGCCGGTTTTCCTGTTGGACACCGGCTGGAGCCGGCAGCCGCCAATTGTCATCGCAGGGAGGAGATATGCACCGTCAACTGTTTGCCCACGCCCAGCAGCTGGGCCGGGCGTTCATGCTGCCCATCGCTGTTCTGCCAGCAGCCGGACTGCTGCTGGGAATTGGCGGGGCCCTGTCCAACCCCCACACCGTTGCCGCCTATCCGTTTCTCGACATAACCTGGTTACAGGACCTGTTCACGATCATGAGCGGAGCCGGTGCCATCGTGTTTGCCAATCTGCCGGTACTGTTCGCCGTCGGGGTGGCGGTGGGGCTGGCCCGGACCGACAGGGGCACGGCCGGGCTGGCGGCCCTGTTGGCCTACCTGGTGATGAACGCTACCCTGAATTCGGTGCTAAAAATTGCTGGCCGCCTGGCCACCGACAACCTGATGGCGGTCGGCCAAGGCCTGATCCTCGGCATCCAGACCCTGGACACCGGTGTGTTCGGCGGGGTGGCGGTAGGGCTGGTCACCGCCGCCCTGCACGGCCGCTACAATAAAATTGAGCTGCCGCGGTTTCTCGGTTTTTTCGGCGGTTCGCGGTTTGTCCCCATCGTCTCGGCCTTTGCTGCCCTGTTCCTCGGCGTTGTCATGTTCTTTGTCTGGCCGCCGGTACAGGCCGCCATCGCCGGTACCGGGGCGGTGGTGGACAGCGCCGGTTACGCTGGGACCCTGATCTACGGTTTTGTCCTGCGCATGCTCGGCCCGTTCGGCCTTCACCATATCTTCTACCTGCCGTTCTGGACGACCGCCCTGGGCGGCCAACTGGTGGTGGACGGCAAACTGGTCGAGGGAACCCAGAAAATCTTTTTTGCCCAGCTGGCCGACCCCTCGACCACCAAATTCTATATCGGCACCGCCAAGTTCATGTCCGGCCGGTTCATCACCATGATGTTCGGACTGATTGGCGCCTGCCTAGCTATGTACCACACCGCCCTGCCCGAACACAGAAAACGGGTGGGAGGGTTGCTGCTGTCGGCCGCTCTGACCTCATTTCTGACCGGCATCACCGAACCGATAGAATTTTCCTTCCTGTTTGTCTGTCCAGCCCTGTACCTGATCCACGCCGCTTTCGACGGTCTGGCCTTCATGCTGGCCCATATTTTCCAGATCACGATTGGTCAGACCTTCTCCGGCGGCTGCATTGATTTCATCCTGTTCGGCATCCTCCAGGGTGACAGCAAGACCAACTGGCACTGGGTGCCGGTCATCGGGCTGTTCTGGTTTTTCCTCTACTACTTCACCTTCCGGATCCTTATCGTCCGCCGGAACGTCGCCACCCCCGGCCGCGACCGCGGGGATGATGCCGGGCCGGCAGCCGCCACCGGTTCGGAACGGGCCGGGCGGATAATCGCCGCCGTGGGCGGCATGACCAACCTTGTTGCCGTCGACTGCTGTGCCACCCGGCTGCGCCTGACCGTAAACCGCCCCGAGCTGATCGACCAGTCGGCCCTGAAGGCAGACGGCGCCCGGGGGGTGATCGTCCACGGCCGGGGGGTCCAGATCGTCTACGGCCCACAGGTGACAATCATCCGCAACGAAATCGAGGAGCTGACCGGCAAATGAGTTTGATCGACGCCGTCCGGGGGCGGCTGATCGTATCCTGCCAGGCCCTGCCGGATGAACCGCTGCACGGAGCACCGTTCATGGCCCGTATGGCCCTGGCGGCCGCCCAGGGCGGGGCGGCCGCCATCCGCGCCAATTCGGCGGCCGACATCACTGCGATTAAACAGGCTGTCTCCCTGCCGGTTATTGGTATTGTGAAGAGAGAGTATCCTGACAGCGAGGTTTACAT
>JAOAFP010000015.1 GCA_026416215.1 Negativicutes bacterium
CTCATTCAGGGCCGACGACCTTCAATTCACCGGGCACTTAAAACAGACGCTGAAACCGTGGCGGCAACAATTCTTACGGCGGTCCTGTCGCCGGCAGTACTCCCGGTTAAAGGAGTCACGGCACATACACGTAAATTTTACCCGGCCAGTCAAAATTCCTGCTTTATAAACAACCCGGCAGGCAACTTTTGTTGCCGGTTTTGCAGCCTGCCGCCACTGGCCGCCCCGTGAACGGCGGTAATCCCGCCGGCACCGGGCAAGCGGCAGATCCATTTCAAGCCGCCAGCCTTACTCCCGCTTGCTTCCCCCGAACATTCTGCAACCAAATCCATCCTCCCCCCGCCTTGAAATTGTAAACCGGCTTTATGTGCTCCAGTACCTCCACCGTGTCGCCGATGGCGGCGATGATCTCTTCCGCCGGCTTGTAGGCGTCCGGGCATTCGTCCAATGTGGCGGCGGTGGCGGTGGTGGTGTATACCCCCTGCATGGCCTGTCTGAACTTGGCCAGCGACAGCTGCTTTTTCGCCTGCTGGCGGCTGTAAAGGCGGCCGGCGCCGTGCGGGGCGGAATAATTCCAGTCAGGGTTGCCCTTGCCGCGGCAGATCAGCGCCCCCTCGGCCATGTTCAGGGGTATGACCACCATTTCGCCCCGCTGGGCCGATATCGCCCCTTTCCGCAGGATCATCTGCCCGAGGTCGATGTAGTTGTGTACGCTGTTGATGACCGGCAGGTTGTCCAGCCCCGACAGACTAAAGACGTTCTGGATGATCATGCCGGCCATGGTCCGGCGGTTGATGTCGGCATATTTCTGCACTATTTTCATGTCGTGCAGGTAGTGGTCGAGCAGCTGGCCGGACAGGCCGGCCGAGTCGGCGGCGGCGTCAGGCAGTTTGCCGCCCTGTTTTTTTTTCAGGCAGGATACGGCCAGTCGCTGGTAGTGTTCGCAAATCTGTTTGCCGAGGTGGCGAGAGCCGGAATGGATGAGGAGGTAGACATTTCCAGCCCGATCGGTGTCCAGTTCGATGAAGTGGTTGCCGCCGCCCAGGCTGCCGATCGAAAGGCCGGCCCGGTTGAGATCTACCGCCCCGGCCGCCTTTAGCTGGCTGAGGTCTGCCGGCTGGTGGCGGACGGGCTGGCGATGAGTGGCGAAGCCATGAGGAATCTGACGGCGAATGTAATCGTCCAAGCGGGCGAACAGCCGGTGGTCAAGGTGCTGGCGGCCAAGGCCCACCGCCAGCACGCCGCAGCCGATGTCCACCCCGACGTGGTTGGGCGCGACGACGCCGTTTATGGTCATGGTGGTGCCTATGACACAGCCCTTACCGACGTGGCAGTCGGGCATGACCCGGATTTTGAGCCCGGCCGTCCACGGCTGGTCGAGCAGGCTGCGCAGCTGGCCGGCGGTGTGGTCGTCGGCAGTCCTGGCAAATATTTTGCAGTGGTTGTAAGTTCCCTTGATGGTGATCATGGCGGCCTCCTGGTTCAGACCAGTTCGACGGCACCGGGGTCAAGAGCCCGGCGCAGTTCGGCCAGCAGCTGGCGGGACGGTGTTACCCACAGTGAGCGGTTGGCTTTTATTGTGCGGTTTTGGGCCTCCAGTTCAAAGTAAACCGGCAGCTGGCCGGAATAGCGGGCGAGGATTTCCCGGAGAAGGTCGGCGGTCTGCTGCTGGTCGCGGCCTGAATGGATTTTCAGCCGCAAGCCGGTGAATTCGCCCAGTCGGCCGATGCGATCGGCGAGGATTTTGCCGCTGTCGTCGCTGTTGTTGACCTTGCCGGCGACCTGGACCGGCTGGCCGGGTTTGAGCAGGGTGCCGAAGCGGTCCCAGACCCGGGGGAATACCACCGTCTCCACCTGGCCGGTAAAGTCCCCGATGGTGACAAAACCCATCAGTTCGCCGCGGCGGGGGGTTATGGTCCTGATGCCGGCAATTAATCCGCCGACTGCAGTGCAGCCGCCGTCGGGAAACTGGCCGGCGGCAATTGTGGCAATTTCGTCAAGGACTTCGAAAGCCGGACGGTAGTCGTCGAGAGGGTGGCCGCTGACGTAAAAGCCGGTTATTTCTTTTTCCATAGCCAGCAGCTGCTGTTTGTCAAATTCGGGAACGTCAGGCCACAGGTAATCACCGGCTGGTTCGGGCTGGTCGCCGGCCAGCAGGTCGATCTCCTCAAGATTGTTTTCCCGCAGCCGGCGGCGGCGGGCAGCGGCGGCACCGGAGCCGCCGGCGATTTCCTCCATGGCCAGAAGGAGCTGGGAGCGGCGGACGCCGAAGCTGTCGAAGGCCCCGGCCTTGATCAGGCTTTCAATTACTCGTTTGTTGATCGCTTTGTCACTCAGCCGCCGGCAAAAGCCGCAAAAGTCGGCAAACGGGCCTCCGGCCTGCCGTTCAGCGATGATGGCGGCAATGGCCGATTCACCGACGTTTTTCACCGCCGCCAGTCCGAACCGGATAGCTCCGTTGCTGACGGTGAATTTAGCCTGGCCGTTGTTGATGTCGGGAGGGAGAATTTTCAGTCCCATGCGGCGGGCGGCCTCGATGTATCCCCCCACCGCCTCGCTGTCAGTCATGACGCTGGAAATGAGGGCGGCCATAAATTCGGCCGGATAATGGGCCTTGAGCCAGGCGGTCTGGTAGGCCAGCCAGGCGTAGGCGGCCGAGTGGCTCTTGTTGAAGCCGTAGTCGGCAAAATGTTCCATAAGGTCAAATATCTCCTCTGCCAGCCGTTCGTCGTAGCCGTGGGCAATGGCCCCGGCGATGAACCGTTCGCGCATGGCCGACAGTTCGTCGGGTTTCTTTTTGCCCATCGCCCGGCGGAGGATATCGGCCTGCCCGAGGCTGAAGCCGGCCATTTCAGCGGCAATTTGCATTACCTGTTCCTGATAGAGGATGACGCCAAAGGTATCGGAGAGGATGTGTTCGAGGAAGGGATGGCGATAGGTTGCCTGACGGCGGCCGTGACGGGCATCGATAAAGTCGTTGACCATGCCGCTGCCCAGCGGCCCGGGACGGTAAAGGGCGACCAGCGGGATAAGATCGGCAAAGCCGGTGGGCTTAAGGTCGCGGACCAGCTGAGTCATGCCGGAAGACTCCAGCTGAAATACGCCCACAGTTTTGCCTTCGCTGAGCATTCTGCAGGTTAGCTGGTCGTTTTTGTCGATAGCTTCGATGTCGAGCTGCCGGCCGTGGGCCTGGGCGATGAGTTTTACCGTGTTGGCGATAACGGTGAGGGTTCGCAGACCGAGAAGATCCATTTTCAGCAGGCCGAGCTTTTCGATCAGGTTCATGTCGAACTGGGTGACAATCTGGTTGTTGCTGGTCATCAGCGGCACCAGGTTGACCAGCGGTTCGGCCGACACCACCACGCCGGCGGCGTGGGTGGAGCCATGACGGGGAAAGCCTTCGACCATCCGGGCGTAGTCGAGCAGGCGCTTTATTCCTTCATCGCTTTGGTAGGCCAGACGCAGCTCGGGCTGCTCCTCGACTGCCCTGGCAATGGTGATGCCGGGCTGCTGGGGGATGAGCTTGGCAATCCGGTCAACTTCCCCGTAACTGAACCCCAGGGCCCGGCCGACATCCCGCACCGCCGCCCGGGCCTTCAGGGTGCCGAAGGTTCCGATCATTCCCACTTTGTCCTCGCCGTATTTTTCGGTGAGGTACCGGATTACCTCGTCCCGCCGCTCGTAGCAGAGGTCGGTGTCAATGTCGGGCATGCTGATCCGCTCGGGGTTGAGAAACCGCTCAAACAACAGGTTGTACTCGAGCGGATCGAGGGTGGTTATGCCGAGGATATAGGCGACAATGCTGCCGGCCGCCGATCCCCTGCCCGGTCCGACCGGTATCCCCTGCCGGCGGGCGTAGTCGATAAAGTCCCAGACGATCAGAAAGTAGCCGGGGTAACCCATGGATTCGATGACCTTAAGTTCGTACTCCAGCCGTTGCCGGGCGGCCGGCGGTTCGCCGGGGTAGCGGGACGGAAAACGCTGGTAACATATTTCCCTGAGGTAGCTGGCTTCGTCGAACCCGTCCGGGACCGGGAAAGGCGGCATATACCGGCCGGATTTTATTTCCAGCCGGCAGCGTCCGGCAATCTGGACGGTGTTGGTGATCGCCCCGGGAAACACCTCCTCGGGAAACAATCCGGCCATTTCCTCCGCCGGTTTGAAGTACATTTGGTCGGTGTGGTAACGGAGCCGGTCGCTGTCATCAACCTGTCTGCCGGTCTGGATGCAGAGCAGTATGTCGTGGAAGTCGGCATCTTTCCGGTATACGTAGTGGCAATCGTTGGCCGCCACCAGCGGGATGCCGGTTTCCTGCGATATGCGCGCCAGCTGGTGGTTGTACTCGGTCTGACCGGGCAGCCCGTGCTGCTGAAGCTCGAGATAAAAGCTGCCGCGGCCGAAAATCTGGTCGTACTCCAGGGCCACGTCGCGCGCCGCCTGATAGCCGGACGTCAGCCAGGCCCGGGCCACTTCGCCGGCCAGGCAGGAGCTGAGAGCGATCAGCCCCTGACTGTGTTCACGAAGCAGTTCTTTATCGACCCTCGGTTTATAGTAAAATCCCTCGATAAAGGCCAGTGAAGCCAGGCGGAGCAGGTTGCGATAGCCGGCCGGGTCGGCGGCCAGCAGGATGAGGTGGTAATAGTTGTCTTTTTCCCGCCCGCTTTTGTCAAACCGCGAGCGGGGGGCGACATATACCTCGCAGCCGATGATCGGTTTTATCCCCCGTTTGATGGCCTCGTTGTAAAAGGGTATTATCCCGTACAGCGCCCCGTGGTCGGTTATGGCCACCGCCTCCATGCCAAGCTCGACCGCCCGGTCGAGCAGGCGGGTGATACGGGCAGCCCCGTCCAGCAGGCTGTATTCGGTATGAACGTGGAGGTGGACAAACCGGTGGCCGGACCGGCTCAGTTCACTTTCTGGCATTGGTCTGCTCCTGTCAGTAAATTCTGCCTGCCGTTGATGCCGGTTACTCGCCAATTATTTTGATCAGTACCCGCTTGCGGCGTTTACCGTCAAATTCACCGTAGAAGATCTGTTCCCACGGCCCGAGGTCCAGTTTTCCGCCGCTAATCGCCACCACTGTTTCCCGCCCCATGACCGTCCGCTTGAGGTGGGCGTCGGCGTTATCTTCAAAGCCGTTGTGCCGGTACTGGCTGTATGGTTTTTCCGGAGCCAGCCTTTCCAGCCAGACTTCGAAGTCGTGGTGCAGCCCGCTTTCGTCGTCGTTTATGAAGACGCTGGCCGTTATGTGCATTGCGTTCACCAGTACCAGCCCCTCGCTCACCCCGCTGTCTTTGACAGCCTCCGCCACCTGATCGGTGATATTGATCAGCTGGCGGCGCTTTTCGGTCTGAAAGTAAAGTTCACGGCGAAACGTTTTCATTTTTTCATCCTCCTCTGGCCGTTTTGCCAGTAATGGTTGTATTTTTGCCAGGCCGGGTTTATGATAATTTGCGCCCGGCCCGGGCAATATCGACTAAGTGTGAACCGACGGAGGAAAGACATGACCAACTGCACCTCACTTGCGGGCAGGACAGTGCTGGTAACCGGGGCCACCAGCGGCATCGGCCTGGCCTGCGCCGAAAAATTCGCCGCCGCCGGCGCCCGTCTGATCGTGACCGGCCGCCGCCGGGAGCGACTGGACGAACTGGTCCGGAAGCTTGCCGGGAATTACCGGGCTGCCGCTCTGGCACTGGATTTCGATGTGCGCGACTTTGATGCCTGTCAGCAGGCCGTCGCCCGGCTGCCGGAACACGGCCGGGAGGTGGATATCCTGATTAACAACGCCGGCCTGTCGCGGCGGCTGGACAGGGTTGTCGACAACTGCCCCTCCGACTGGGATTTGATGATCGACACCAACGTCAAAGGCCTTCTCAACCTGAGCAAGCTGCTGGCCCCGATGATCGCCGACCGGCGGGGCCAGATTATCAACATCGGCTCGATCGCCGGAATCTATCCCTATGTGGGCGGCACGGTCTACTGTGCCTCAAAGGCCGCAGTCAGGTTCATTAGCGACGGGATGAGAATGGAGTTGATCGACAAGCCGATCAAGATCACCAATATCCAGCCGGGGATGGTGGAAACCGAGTTCAGTCTGGTGCGGTTTGACGGCGACGCCGAACGGGCCGCCAAGGTTTACGAAGGGATCAAACCGCTGACGGCCGGCGATGTGGCCGATGTCTGCCTGTTCGCCGCCACCCGTCCCGAACACGTGCAGATATGCGAAATAACCGTGACCCCTCTTCACCAGGCCCCCTACGGGGCAGTTTACCGCCGGCCGGCCGGCAGCTGACAGCAGGCCATTCCAGCCGAAAACGGCCGCCGGACATCCGGCGGCCGTTCTTGTTTTCACAGTTTGGCGCTGTCGAGGGTCTGCCGGGCCTTGATGAAAAACCGCAGAACCAAAACAGCCACATCACGGGCCTTCTGGGCAATCTGCCAGTTTACCTCGTTGCGAATCAGCGACAGCCGGTACATTTTACGGTCGATGGACTGGGCCAGCTGTTTGAGCTTTGACACCTCTTCCCAGACCACCAGATCTTTTTGGGCATTGTGCAGGAGGGCAATTTCCGACATCAGCAGCGACATTTCCCGGTATTCGGCCTGTATTTCGGCAAAGATCTTGTACTTGCCCCAGAATTCCTGGCCGCGGCCAAACAGCCACCTGCCGAACCGGCTGGACTGCGGGTCGAGATAGCGCCGGTTGTCAATGGCCTTTTTATTATTCTGCAGCAGGGCGAGAAAATCGTTGTGCCAGCTCTGGAGACGGGACCGCTCTTCGTCAAGTTCCCGTCCGGGTACAATGATCATATTCATTTCTTCAACCTGCTGTTCCAGATCCTTGACGCAAAGCATGGTGTTCTCCACCTGGACCACCATTTTTTCCCAGTTGTCGAGCTCCTCGGCTGTACCGATCCGATCGGCAAACCCCAGTTTGGTCAGCACCACTGCCACCACCGCCTTGTAAGCGGCAAAGGCCAGCAGAACCAGCACCAGCAGGCCGGCCAGGACGACGGCGGCCATGTTGCCGGCCATGCTGCCCGCACTGCCCTGATTGATGTAGAAGACTACCGGATCGGCATTGATGGTCCGCATAATCAGGTAACCGCTGAGATCGCTGGATTTTTCCTCGAGGTAGTCCAGACGGCTGTCTTTTCCCATAAAGGCCAGCCGCACCGTCTCGGGCACCTCGTTCCAGGCCCGTTCCTCGATTTTGATGATATGGAGGTTGTTTTCGTCAGCGTTGCCCAGCATGTATGGAGCGTTGACCAGCTTGCCAAACAATACCCGGCCGCCACCGTTCAGCAGGGGTTTGCTGGAGAAGAGGATGTGGGTGTGCCCGACCCGGGCAAACCCGTCCAGCGGCTGGCCGCCGGCCTGTTCAAGCCGGAATGCCCCCTGGGGGGTGAACAGCCCGGCCAGTCCGCTGCGGACGTCTTCAGTCAGCACAACCTCACTGGCCACGACCAGCGCCACCGGCCGGCCGTTCTGGTACATGGCGCAGAAATCAGCGTTGAGGGACGCCAGCTGCGACGGATAAACCTTCTCATTTAGGTATTTGAGGTCGGACTGGGCAACGGCGGCCGTCAGTTCCTGCCAGGTTGACCAGTCCTCGGCCAGCCGCTGCATGTCCTTAAGGTCGCGCCGCACCTCGACCACCAGCAACCGCCCCCGCTCTTCAGACGCTGCGTTCACCCAGTCAAGGTGTTCGTTGATGAAGTAGAGATTTCCGGCCACAATGACCAGAAGCGCCAGGCCGACCAGGCCGAGCATCTGGAGAAAACCCTTGCACCTGAATATGGATGGACGCATCATTGCCTGCCCTCCGTGCCCCACTGCTGTCTCCGCACCGGATCAGATATGTGTCGTGTGTTGTATTTCGCGTCTGACTTGCAAAATCCTGCCAGGTTTAGTATCATAGGCGGGAAGATTGGCACTCATTGCCAATGATTGCTAACAGAAACGTGAGGTGATTCAGCGTGAGCGACAAAGTTAAGCGCGAAACCCTGGAGTTTCAGGCTGAAACCAGACAGCTGCTCGATCTGATGGTGCACTCGATTTACACCAATCGCGAGATTTTCCTCCGCGAGCTGATTTCCAACTGCTCGGATGCCATCGACAAGGTGCGGTTTGCCGCCCTGACCGACAGTTCGCTGCTGGGCGACGACAAGGATTTCGCCATCAGTCTGGAGCCGGATGAAAAAAAAGGCACGCTGGCGGTGGTTGACAACGGCATTGGTATGACCTATCAGGAAGTCATAGATAATCTCGGCACCATTGCCCGATCGGGGACCCGGTCGTTTCTCGAGCAGCTCAAACAGTCCGGCCAAACCCCGGACGGCGAGCTGATCGGGCAGTTCGGGGTCGGGTTTTACTCGGCGTTTATGGTGGCCGAGCAGGTGACGGTGCTGACCCAGAAGGCCGGGGGAAAAACCGGGGTGAAATGGGAATCGACAGCCGACGGTTCCTACACGGTCGAAGAGTATGACAAGGGCAGCCGCGGCACAAAGGTGATCCTGAAGCTCAAACCGGAATTCCGCGGCCAGGACAAGGACGGCGATAACTTCACCGACCGCCAGACCTTGCAGGGCCTGGTCAAGAAGTACTCCGACTATATCCGCTATCCGATCAGGATGGCCTTTATCAGCGAAAAAAAGCCGCTGGACAAGGATGGTAAGGAGGTAAAAGACGCACCGGCCGCCCCGGTGGTGGAGGTCAAAACCCTCAACTCGATGGTGCCGCTGTGGGCCAAGCCCAAAACCGAAATCAAGCGGGAGGAATATAACCAGCTCTACAAGGAGATGTTCCACGACTGGGAGGATCCGCTGGAGGTCCTCCACTCCCGGCTGGAGGGGTCGGTGGAATATGCCAACCTGCTGTTTATTCCCGCCCGGGCCCCGTTTGATTTCTACAACCGGGAGCTGAAATCGGGAATCCGCCTATATTCGAGAAACGTGTTTGTCATGTCCGACTGCAGCGAGCTGTTGCCCGATTACCTCGGTTTTGTCCGCGGCCTGGTCGATTCCCCTGACTTTTCCCTGAATATTTCCCGGGAAATACTCCAGCACAGCAAGCAGCTGAAAACCATCGGCAAAAATTTGGAAAAAGCCGTGCTGAAGGCTCTGGAAAATATGCTCAAGACCGACAAGCCCAAGTACAACAAATTCTGGGCCGAATTCGGCCGGGCGATAAAAATCGGTATTTACCACGATTACGGCGCCCGGGAGAAACTCCAGGAGCTGCTGCTGTTCCACACCTCGAAATCAGGCGATGACGCGGTTACGCTGGCCGACTACGTCGGCAGGATGCCGGAAAAGCAGAAGGCTATATATTACGCGACCGGCAAGGATGCGGCCTCAATCGCCAGGCTGCCGCAAATGGAAGGGCTGCGCGACAGGGATGTCGAGGTGTTGTACCTGTACGACCGGGTTGACGAGTTTGTGATCGACGCGCTGCGCGAGTACAAAGGCAAAAAGTTTCAGTCGATCAGCCGCGGCGACCTCGATCTCAGCGATCTGACCGGCGACGACGACCAGCGGCAGGCGGCGGAAAAACTGCAGGAAAGCAACAAGTCGCTGCTCAAGGCTATCAAGGATACTTTGGGCGAAAAGGTGGCTGAGGTGAGAATCAGCAGCCGGCTGAAGGACAGCGCGGTCTGCCTGGTCAGCAGCGATCAGGGGATCAGTCTGTCGATGGAAAAAATCTTCCAGGAAATGAACCAGTCATTTTTCAAGGCCCGGCGGATTCTCGAAATCAATCCCGGCCACGACCTGTTTGCAGCCCTTAACCGGCTGTACGAGCTATCCCCAAAGAGCGACGAATTCCGCGATTTTTGCTTTTTGCTCTACGATCAGGCTTTGTTGATCGAGGGGATTTTGCCCGACGATCCGGTGAAGTTTGCCAATCAGGTGGCCAGACTTATGGCCGCTGCCAAGTAGGGAAAAAGTCCAGAGCCTCCTTTCCCGGCCGGGGAGGGAGGCTCTGGACTTTTTTACCGGTCTGACGGCGCGGGCGGCTAAAGGCTGATCACGGCATACACCGGGTAGTGGTCGGACGGATAAAAGCCGTTGTCGTTGTAGTCCACCACCTCGTAGTAATCCACCCCGGTCACGCCCCGGGTGAGAATCCAGTCGATGCGGTTGGGCTCGCCGGGGGCGGCCCGCATGAAATCGTGGAAGGTGTTGACCGGCCCGGCAGTTGTGACAGCTGTGCTGAAAGCATCGCTGAAGCCGCCGTCGGCAAATACCTGCCAGGCCAGGTCCCGGTCAGTGGAATTGAAGTCGCCGGTGATTACCGTCGGAGCCGAACCGGCAATTTCGCTGATTTTTTCCAGCATCAGCCTGGCCGCCTGCTGCCGGGCCTGTTCACTGATGTGGTCAAAATGGGTGTTGAACCAGTAAAGATATTTTCCGGATGGCAAATGCCGGATTTTCAGCCAGCTGACAATCCGGGGACAGGCCGACCCCCACGACTTGCTTCCCGGCTGGTCAGGTGTTTCGGACAGCCAGAAAGTTCCCGCCGCCACCGGGGTGAACAGCCCCTTATTGTAAAACTGGGCGGACATTTCGCCAAATCCGCTGGCTTCGCGGCCAATTCCGTAAAGGTAGTAGGCCGGGCAGTTGCGCAGGATGAAATCAGCCTGTCCCAGCATGCATTCCTGGGTGCCGAGCAGATCGGGGGAGTATTTTTCAATGGTATGAACAACTATGTCTTGGCGGTACGGCCAGGAGTTGTTTTTGTCGTCCGCCGACTGGTAACGGAGATTGAAGGTCATGACCGTGATTTTGCCGGCCGGATAGGCAGCAGCCGTACCAGCCGCCGCGGCCAGAACCGCCAGCAGTCCGAGCATTAATATCCCAGCTGCAAAGGTTGATTTGCCAAGTGTCACAGAAATTACACCTCCCCCTTCTTACTTAAAACAGTTTGCCTGATGCAGCCGGGGTCAGCACCTGATGGTTTCGCAGGCCACGGTCAGCAGATCAGGATCGTCGCTGAGGCCGGCCCAGACCAGGGCTGCCCCCGGCCAGGAAAATACCTGCCCGCCGGTCCGGCGATCGGCTGCCCGTTCATTCCGCCCCAGCTGCCAGAAGGCCATGGCGGCGGTCTCACAGCTGGTCAGGCCGGCTGCCTTCCTGGCCCGGGAGCCCACCGCTCCCTGCCAGACCAGCAAATTGGCCGTTCCTGCCCAAAAATCCTGCCAGTGGAGGGTGGGGATGAGCCCGCGCCCCCGGTCGGCCTGCCGGCCGAGCTGGGCCATCAGCCACAACAGGTCAGTCCAGGCCGCCACCTGACCGCCGTCAGGCCCCCGCCTGGCGGCCGGGCGACAGCGGCCGGGAAGAGATGACCCAGACAGCTCCGGCCCGGCGACTACCGGCAACACGGTCTGAAGACCGACCAGGCCGATGGCAGCCGAAAACCCGGCCGACAGGGCGTCGGTCAGCGACACGACCAGCTTGGCCAGATCGCCGCCAGTTTGATCGATGATACCGGCCGAAGGCGAACGGCACCAGTTTCTCATTTCCGGTTGACCGCAACCAAAGTCGATGACCCAGACAATTGCCAGTCCCACTTCCCCTGCTCCCTCGTTTAGATTTTCACCGCACCGGCGCTGAAAAGGCAAGCCGGCCGGCTGTACTTCGCTACAACAGCGACAGGGCGGCCTGATCGGCGATGATTATCGCCTGCCGGTGACGCTGGAGGACCGATGCCGGGCACCGGCTGGTCACCTCACCGCGGACGGCATCGCGCAAAGCCCCGGCCTTGCTGACTCCCGAGGCGAACAGAATAACCGTTTCGGCAGCCATGATCTCGCTGATGCCCATAGTCAGCATTTGCCGCGGCAACCGATCACCGTCGTCGATGCCGAAAAACGCCCGGCTGCCGTCGATGGTCGATTGGGCGAGGTCGGCGCAGAAAACTGTGGAGTCGAGCGGCGTGCCCGGTTCGTTGGCCCCGATGTGGCCGTTGGTGCCCAGGCCGAGAATCTGGATGTCGCGGGGATAGGCAGCCAGCAGCTGCCGGTACCGTTCACATTCCTTCCCCAGATCGGCGGCCGATCCGTCCATAATCAGGGCCCGGGCCGGCTGGCAGCTGATTTTGCCGTAGAAGTGCTCCTGCATATAGGCAGCCACCGATAACGGCGAGCCGGCCGGCAACACGTACTCGTCGAGGTTGAATATGGTGAGCTGGCTGATGTCCAGCCCGGCGTTGACCGCGTCGGCAAACAGCCGGTAGAAACCGCGGGGAGTGGCCCCGGTGGTAAGAGACAGCACGGTGGCCGGTTTGGCTTTTATCTGCCTTTCGACGATCTGCCAGGTCTGAAGGCTGACCTGGTCATAGTCCTGACAGCTGATGATCTGCATAATCATTGCTCCTTTCTTTCCCGGTCGAGCCGGCGATTGACGGCATCTCTGATCATATTGACGGTGGCGCCGTAAACAATCTGCAGGTGGTGTTGGTCGATGATTACCAGCCCCGAGCAGCCGGTCGAATTGATCAGCTCGCGGTCTGTGAGCGAGCTGTCGTTGACCCTGACCCGCAGCCGACTTACGCAGCAGTCCACCTGAACGATGTTGGCACTGCCGCCGAGGGCGCGGATGATCAGGGCAGCCTTGAGTTTAAGCGGGTCGCGGCGCAGTTCCTCGTCGATTTCACCGGCGTCGGCCAGATCGTATTCCGTTACCGTCCGGCCGGGAGTTTTGATGTCAAACCGGATGATGGCCGCTTTGAAGCCATAATAGCACACCACTCCCATCGCCAGGCCGATGGCCACCAGGTAATACCAGCGGGTGTCGGGACGTAGGATTCCAAACAGGACCATCCCGATAATATCGGCTTCAGTCCCGCCGACGGCAGTGTGAAGCAGATAGGCCAGCATAAAGCTCAGCCCGTTGAGCAGGGCGTAAACCACGTACAGCAGGGGCGCGACAAATAAAAAGGCAAATTCCAGCGGTTCGGTGATACCGGCAATGAACGACGTGCAGATCCCCGATATGTACAGCGATTTTACCCTTTCCCGCTGACTGGGATGGGCAGCGTGGTACATGGCCAGACCGATGGCCGGCAGGGCAAACATGGTGATCGGCATTTGCCCGCCGCGCAGGAACCGGCAGATGTCCGTCAGGGTCATTCCCTCCGGAACCACTCCGGTCTGCAGGTATTTGTTGTAGATATTCAGGACTCCGGCCACATATTCGCCGTTAATCAGCGCCACTCCTGACACTTCGGTGTTGCGGATGGCGGCATTCCAGATGTGATGCAGGCCGGTGGGTATGAGCAGCCGCTCGCCAAAGGCGTAGACAAACGGGGCAAATACCCCGGTCTGGCTGATCGCATTGGCAATGGCGTTAATGGCATTGGACACCGGAATCCAGATAAATACGAACAACTGACCAAATGCGGCGAAAAACAGGGTGCAGGCTATCGGCACAAACCTGACGCCGGCGAAGAATCCGAAGGCAACCGGCAGTCTGGTGTTGTAGGTGCGGTTGTGAACAGCAGCGGCTAGCAGACCAACCACCACTCCGCCAAGCACGCCGGTTTTCAGGGTATGATAGCCCAGCACCTCGCCCAGGGCATTGACCGGAAACAGGGTGGCTATTTCCGGCAGCCTGACCATACAGCCCATGCTGATGTTGAACACAAAATAGGATACAACGGCGTTGAAGCCGGCGTAGGACTGTTCATGGCGGGCCAGGAAGAACGTCAGGGATATGGCCATTAGCAGGCCCAGGTTGTCAAACATAAAGCCGGCGGCATTGCCGATCAGCCCGTTCAGATACTGGACCGACGGATGGTGCAGGACTGGCATGGCGGCAACAATTTCCGGCATGTTAAGCAGTGAGGTCACTCCCATCAGAATGCCACCGCAGGAAATAAACGAGATCGGCAACAGGAAAGCCCTGGACATTACCTGGAAAAATTCCATCATCCGTTGTTTCATTTTTCTCTCCCCTTTTTCCGTGCCGTTCCGCCCGGCCCGGTCAGGTTCAGACCGGGTTTTCCGCTTCGTATTGCTCATCAGCCGGCAGGTCGCCGGCCTGGCAGGCGGCCACCGCCAGCTGGTCGCACTGGCAGTTTTCCGGCTGGCCGCTATGCCCCTTTATCCAGACAAACCGGTACTGATGGCCGGCCAGCAGGTCGAGCAGCCGCTGCCAGAGGTCGACGTTGGCCACCGGTTCGCCCCGGGCATTACGCCAGCCGTTGTTTTGCCATTTTTCCAGCCAGCTGTCATTGAATGCCTGGACCAGATAGCGCGAGTCGCTATATATGGTCAGGTCGCAGCTGTATTTTAGCTGTTCGAGGGCGGCAATCACTGCCATCATCTCCATCCGGTTGTTGGTGGTGAGACGGAAGCCGCCGCTCAGGGTTTTCCGCCGTTCACCGTAGATGAGGATGGCGGCGTAGCCGCCGCGGCCGGGGTTGCCGGTACAGGCGCCGTCGGTGTAAATTTGCACTTGTTTCATATCCGGTTGTCATCCTTGTCGGTTTTTGTGTGATATAATTGCCTGGACGGGCGGGAGATCCGCCCCGGCAGAAAGGGTTTGCGAGGTGACCAGGCAGTGGCGGCAATCGTTTTCGACAGTGTGTGCAAAAACTATGGTGCAAAGCCGGTGGTCAACAACTTCAGCCTGACCGTCAACGACCGGGAGTTCGTGGTGTTTGTCGGCCCGTCGGGCTGCGGCAAGTCCACCACCCTGAGAATGCTGGCCGGCCTGGAAGCGATTGACAGCGGTACGATCGCCATCAACGGCCGGGTGGTTAACGATGTGCCGCCAAAGGACCGCGATGTGGCGATGGTATTTCAGAATTACGCCCTCTACCCGCATATGACGGTTTTCGACAATATGGCGGCCAGCCTGCGCTGGCGGGGGGCGGACAGGGCCGCGATCAGGGAAAAAGTGCTGGCAGCGGCCAAAATTCTGCAAATCGACGAGCTGCTCGACCGGCGGCCGCACCAGTTGTCCGGCGGTCAGAAACAGCGGGTGGCGATGGGCCGGGCGATCGTCCGCCAGCCGGCGGTGTTTCTGATGGATGAGCCGCTGTCCAATCTCGACGCCAAGCTGCGGGGCGAGGTCAGGACTGAGATCATCAAACTGCAACGCAACCTGAAAACCACCACCGTCTACGTTACCCACGACCAGACCGAAGCCATGACCATGGGCGATCGGATTGTGGTGATCCGGGACGGAGTAATCCAGCAGGTGGCCGATCCGTTAACCCTGTACCTCAGTCCGCAAAACACATTTGTCGCCGGGTTTATCGGTGCGCCGGCAATGAATTTTCTCCCCGCCGAGACCCAGTGGATCGATGAGTTCTGCTGGCTGAACCTGCTGGGCGTCAAGCTGGCCCTGCCGGCCGGCCTGCAGTCGGTGGTGGCCCGCCACCCCTACCGCCAGCTGACCGTGGGCATCAGGCCCGAGTATTTCCGGTTGGCCGATGACCCCAGCCTGGCGGAGACGTTCAGCGTGCGGGTGGTGCTGAGCGAGATGCTGGGAGCCGACACAATTGTCCACTGCGACCACAACGACCAGTCGGTGGTGGTGAAGCTGAGCGGCCAGTTTAGCTTCCGCAGCGGCGAAGTGGTCCACCTGAGCGTCGACAAGAGCCGGATCAATCTGTTTGCCGCCCACGACGGCAACCTGCTGACCTGACCGGCTCCCCGGCCGGCCGCCGGCCGAGGTTGACCAGCAGGATGCCGGCGAAAATTACCAGGCTGCCGATGATTTCGTTTGGTCTGGGGATTTCGCCCAGCCACAGCCAGGCGACGAGATAAGCCACAACCGGGCTGAGGTAGAGGGATGCCGAAACCTGGGCGGTGGAAGCCCGATTGAGGGCGTACGACCAGAGGCTGTAGGCGAGAGCCGAGGGAAACAGTCCGAGGTAGACGGCAGCGGCCAGCGGCTGCCAGCCAGTGGCCGGCAGGCTGGCAAGGTCGCCGATCAGCTGACCGGAAAACGGCAGCAGCAGAATTGTCCCGTCCATAACCATCCAGCCGGTTAGTTGCCGGCTGTCGTAGAAGGCCAGCAGGGGCTTCTGGCCGACCGTATAGCCGGCAGTGGCCACCGCGGCCAGCAGAACCAGCAGTATCCCGTAATCCTTACCGAGGTCGGCGGTACTGATGCCGGCCAGCACCACTGTGCCGGCGAAGGCCACGGCGATGCCGGCCACCGCTATGCATCCCAGCTTCTCCTTCAGCCAAATCCGGGCTGCCAGGGCAATAAACAGCGGTCCGGTGGCGATGATCACACTGGCTACCCCGGCTGATACGGTGGTTTCGCCGTAGTTAAGGGCCAGGTGGTAGACAGCCACCCCGCACAACCCGCAAAAGCCAATCCGTGGCCAGTGGCCTGGCCGCGGCCAGCCGTCCCGCCGGTACAGACTGATTGCCAAAAAACACAGGGCGGCAATCAGGAACCGCAGCAAGGCCAGCGAACCGGGGGAGAAACCGGCCAGCGCCGCCCGGATGGCCGGGAAGGCCGAACCCCAGCAAAAAATGGTTATCAACAGGGCAACTGTCGCCCGCCAGTCGCATTTTGTCAATTTTCTACCCCTTGCCCGGACCCGCTGTTCCCGGTGCTGACAACGGTTGCTGATGCTCCGGTTGCAGTGATAAATTATACCGCCCAGGGAGGAACAATGGTCAGACCGGTAATTGTTGTGCCGATCGGCGACCCGTTCGGCATCGGGCCGGAAATTGCCGTAAAGGCAGTCCGCCGGCCGGAAGTGATGTCGGTTTGCAAGCCGGTGCTGGCCGGCGACCTGTCGGCAGTAACGGCAGCGCAGCAACTAGCCGGCGATTTAACGCCGGTTTGCCGCCTGGACAGCAACCTGTCCGGCTTCTGCGAGCAGTCGCTGAACCTGCTGGACGTGCCGGGGCTGGACGAATGCCCGGTTTGCTGGGGAGAGATCAGCCCGGCTGCCGGCCGGGCGGCCTATCGCTATATCGAGGCATCCTGCCGGGCCTGCCTGGCCGGCTCGGCCGCCGCCATGGCCACCGCCCCGATCCACAAGGAAAGCCTGCGGGCGGCGGGGGTGGAGCATATCGGGCACACCGAAGTCCTGGCGGCGCTGTGCCGGGCGGCCGAACCACTGACCATGTTTCAGACCGGTAATTTGCGGGTGTTTTTTTTCAGCCGCCACGTTTCGCTGCGCCAGGCCTGCGATCTTATCGACCGGCGGCGATTGGCGGCCTTTATCGGCAAATGCCACCGGGCTATGAACTTTCTGGGGTTTCCCTCCCCCCGCCTGGCAGTGGCCGGGCTCAATCCCCACGCCGGCGAGCATGGTCTGTTTGGCGACGAGGAAGTGCTCCATATCGCCCCGGCGGTCGAAGACGCCCGCCGGGAGGGCCTGACGGTCAGCGGCCCGGTCGCCGCCGACTCGGTTTTTCACCTGGCGGCAAGCGGCCGGTTTGACGCCGTGATTTCTCTTTACCACGACCAGGGGCACATTGCCGCCAAAACTCTCGATTTCGAACGGACGGTGGCCCTCACCCTCAACCTGCCGTTTCTCAGGACTTCGGTCGATCACGGCACCGCCTTTGACATCGCCGGCCATAACGCTGCCAGTCCGGTGAGCATGATCGAGGCCATCAGGGTAGCAGCGGCGTACTGCCGCCGGGCCTGAGGTCCGGTATTGCCGGCAAAACAAACGACGGGACGCCTCCGCCCGTCGCTTTTCTTTTTTTATTTATTCCACGGTGACGCTCTTGGCCAGATTGCGCGGTTTGTCGACGTCGCAGCCGCGGGTCACCGCCGTGTAGTAGGCCAGAAGCTGCAGCGGCATGACCGTTATCACCGGGGTCAGGCGGCTGTCCAGCGGCGGGATGTAGACTACGTGATCGACGTACTTGGTGATTTTGTTGTCACCGCGGAAGGCCAGGGCGATGACGATGGCATCGCGGGCTTTGACCTCCTGGATGTTGCTCAGGGTCTTGTCATAGACGCCTTTCTGGGTGGCCAGCGCTATGACCGGCACCCCGTCGACAATCAGGGCCAGGGTGCCGTGCTTGAGTTCGCCGGCAGCGTAGGCCTCGGCGTGAATATACGATATTTCCTTGAGCTTGAGCGCCCCTTCAAGGGCCACGCAATAGTCCAGCCCGCGGCCGATGAAGAACACATCCTCGGCAAAGCCGTACTGGCGGGCAAAGGTTTTGATCGGCTCAACATCCTCCAGCACTTCGTGAGCCTTGTCGGGCAGGGTGCAGATCTCCCCAACCAGTCTGGCCAGTTCGGCAGCATCAGCTGTTTCCAGCTGCTGGGCAATGTGCACAGCCAGCATGGCCAGCACCACCAGCTGGGTGGTGTAGGCCTTAGTCGAGGCCACGGCAATCTCCGGCCCGGCCCAGGTGTAGACCACCTTGTCAGCCTCGCGGGAGATCGACGAACCGACGACGTTGGTAATGGCCAGGCAGGTCGCCCCGCGCCGTCTGGCCTCCTTCAGGGCGGCCAGGCTGTCGAGGGTTTCGCCAGATTGACTGATTACAATCACCAGGGTGTTTTCATCAACCAGCGGCTCAGAGTACCTGAATTCCGAAGCCAGCACCGCCTCGGTGGGGATGCGGGCCAGGCTCTCGATCTGCAGCTTGCCGACACAACCGGCGTAAAAGGCGGTGCCGCAGGCGACAATGTAGATCTTTGTGAATTTCTGCCACTGTTCCCGTCCCCAGCCCAGCTCCTCAAACACAATCCGGCTATGGTCGCGGTCAATCCGGGCCCGCAGGGTGTCGCGGATGGCTTTGGGCTGCTCAAAGATCTCCTTGAGCATAAAATGGGTGTAGCCGCCCTTTTCAGCTGCTTCGGCATTCCAGTTGACCTCAAGTATTTTTCGCTTGACCCGGTCGCCGTCACGGTCGTAAACGTCGACCAGACCGGCCGTGACCACCGCCAGGTCGCCGTCATTGAGAATGATTACCCGCCGGGTGTGGCTGATAATCGCCGGAATGTCGGAAGCGATGAAATTTTCGCCGCTGCCCAGTCCAATGACCAGCGGGTTGTCCTGCTTGGCGCAAACCAACCGGCCGGGGTCCAGTTTACTCATAAACACCAACGCGTACGAGCCCTGCAGACGGGGAATGATCGCCCTGACGGTGGACAGCAGGTCGCCCTGCCAGTGTTCCTCAACCAGATGGGCGACCACCTCACTGTCAGTTTCCGACTCAAAGCGATGACCGCGCTGCCTGAGCTGCTCCCGGAGCTGAAGGTAGTTTTCGATGATACCGTTGTGGACAACGGTGATTTCCCCCCGGCAGTCACTGTGGGGATGGGAGTTGATGTCGGAAGGCCGGCCGTGGGTGGCCCAGCGGGTATGCCCAATGCCGATCCGGCCCCGAAGCGTCTGCTTGGTCAGCAGTTCTTCCAAAGCGGCAATTCGCCCGGCGGTTTTCACGACCTGAATCTGCCTGCCCGGCCCAATGACCGCCACCCCGGCGCTATCATAGCC
>JAOAFP010000136.1 GCA_026416215.1 Negativicutes bacterium
CGGGCAGGCCGGTGTAACCGCCGACGATGAAATGGTGGCAAAAATTCTGCATTCAGCCGGCAAGCCGGTGATTCTGGCGGTCAACAAGGTTGACAGTGCAAAGCAGGAGAGCGGAATACACGAGTTTTGGTCGCTGGGACTGGGTGAGCCGGTGGCGATTTCGGCGGCGAATGCCCTTAATCTCGGCGAAATGCTCGACCGGATTGTCGACCGTTTACCGGTCGGGTCGGCCGAGCCGGCAGAGGTTGATGACGTAATAAGGGTGGCGGTGGTCGGCAGGCCAAATGTCGGCAAGTCATCGCTGGTCAACAGGATTCTCGGCGAGGAACGGGTGATAGTCAGCGAAGTGGCTGGCACTACCCGGGATGCAATCGACACACCTTTCAGCCGCGACGGACAGAGTTATCTCCTGATCGACACGGCAGGAATGAGGCGCAGGGGACGGGTGGGGGAAAACACCGTTGAGCGCTACGGGGTAATCCGTGCCCTCCGGGCTGTCGAGCGGGCCGACGTAGTCCTGATGGTGATCGATGCCGTCAATGGCATAACTGAGCAGGATCAGAAAATCGCTGGATTTGTTCACGAAGCTGGCCGCGGCGTGATAATCGTATTCAATAAATGGGATCTTGTGAGAAAACACGACAAAACATCCCTGGAGTTCATCCGCACAGCCAGGCAGAGACTGCCGTTCATGCAATATGCACCGGTCGTCTTTATTTCGGCCCTTACCGGACAGAGAGTGACCAGAATAACCGGTCTGATCAACTATGTGGCCGAACAGCACGCTCTGCGGGTTGCCACGCCGCTGCTGAACAAAGTTATTGAAGACGCCGTGTCGGCCAACCCGCCGCCGGCGAGAAAAGGCAAGAAACTGCGGATTCTTTACGTCACGCAGGCCAAGGTCCGGCCGCCAACATTCGTTTTGTTTGTCAACTCTGAGGAACTGGTGCATTTTTCGTACGTCCGCTTTATTGAAAACCGGCTGCGGGAAGCGTTTGGCTTCGAAGGGACACCGGTCCGTTTTGTAGTGCGAAATCGTCGAGACAAAGAGGATTGAAGCGGTGGAATATGCATTGCTGATAACAGTGGCCGTATTTGTGTTCGGATACGTTGTCGGGTCGATCCCCAGCGGATTGATTGTCGGCCGGAAGTTTTATGATGTCGATCTGCGTCAGCACGGGAGCAAAAATATCGGTGCCAGCAACGCCTTCCGGACGCTGGGGCCGAGGGCGGCGGCAGTGGTTTTTGTATCAGATGTGTTCAAGGGAGTGATAAGTGTGCTGGCGGCCAGAATGTTACTTCCCGGTCAGCCGCTTGCCGAACTGGCGGCCGGGGTGGCAGCAATTTCCGGCCACAACTGGTCGCTGTTTCTGCGGTTCAGCGGTGGTAAAGGAGTGGCCACCGGTCTGGGGGTGATTCTGATGCTGTCTTGGCAGGCCACACTGGTTTGTTTGGCACTTTGGGCGGTTGTCATAGCGGCCACTCGTTACGCGTCGCTGGCTTCAATGCTGGCTGCGGTTTGTGCACCGGCGGCCATGTGGTGGTTTGGCAAACCGGGCGAATTCGTTGTTTTTGCCTGCCTGGTGGCCGCATTTATCATTATCAGGCACCGGACCAACATAGTCCGGCTGCTGAACGGCACGGAGCTGAGGATAAAACCGGGTAATGCCCGTTCGGTAAGAAAGTGAGGAAAAGGAAAAATGAGCAGTCAGCGAAGTCAGTTCTATCTGGTCAGGGAGGAGGTTTTACCCGAGGCCCTGAAAAAGACGATCATGGTTAAAGACATGCTGAAACGAGGGGAAGCCAGGACAATAAACGAGGCAGTGGGAAGGGTTGAACTGAGCCGCAGCGCTTATTACAAGTACAAAGACTACGTTTTTCCGTTTTATGAGGCCAGCCGGGAGAAAATACTGACCCTGATGCTGTCGATGTCCCACCGGCCCGGCATGTTATCGCGGGTGCTGCAGGTTATTGCCACAGCCCACGCCAGTATTCTCACAATTAACCAGAGCATTCCGCTGGCGGGTGTGGCCAATGTGACAATCGCCGTTGAAACCGCCAACATGGTTGGGGATGTGCAGACGCTGATTGCCAGACTGGAGGCGATTGACGGTGTCAACAAGCTGGATATCCTGGGTCAGGCCTGATTCCGGTGGGAGGGTGAAGGGGTAATGAACGGAGGATACCGGGATCGGATAGTGAATGTAGCGGTTTTGGGAATGGGTACGGTTGGCGGTGGTGTGATCGAAGTGCTGGCTGAGCAGGCTGGGCTGATCGCCGAAAGGGCCCAGGGGCCTGTCCGGCTGCGCAAGGTACTGGGACGGGACGGCAAAAAGGCACATACCCTGCCGCCAGGTGTGGAATTCACCACTGATCCGGCGTCAGTCCTGGAAGACCAGTCCATTGATATAGTGGTTGAGCTAATCGGGCGTGAACAGCCAGCATGCGATTATCTGCAACGGGCAATGCGAGCCGGCAAGTCGGTGGTCACTGCCAATAAGGACGTTATAGCCGCCCACGGGCGGGAAATGGTCGCACTGGCCCGCAGCAACAAAGTGGATCTGCTGTTTGAGGCCAGTGTGGGTGGGGGGATTCCGATAATCCGGCCGATACTGCAGTGTCTGGCGGCCAACCGGATAACCGTGATTATGGGTATTGTCAACGGCACAACCAACTATATGCTGACCAAAATGACTGAGGAAGGGCTGGATTACGAGGAGGTGCTGCGGCAGGCCCAGGACAAGGGTTACGCCGAATCCGATCCGACAGCCGATGTCGAGGGCATGGATGCTGCCCGCAAGATTGCCATTCTGGCCAGCATCGCTTTTGGCGGTCGCATAGAACTTGCCGATGTCAGCATTGAGGGCATAACCAACATTGACCGGCATGATATTGGTTATGCCCGGGAACTGGGGTACGTTGTCAAGTTGCTGGCGGTGGCCAGGGACAACCCCGAAGGAGTGGATGTCAAGGTATATCCGGCATTTCTTCCCCAACACCACCCGCTGGCAGCGGTGAACGATGTATTTAATGCCATTTTTGTTCACGGCCAACCGGTGGGGGATGTGATGTTTTACGGACGGGGTGCAGGCCGACGACCGACGGCCAGTGCCGTGGTCGGGGACATAATCGAAGCTGCCCGCAATATCAGGCAAAATTGCCGGGGGAGGCTGCTGAGCGACGGTTTCGGCGGTCATCGGGCAACCATGTTGCCCGATGACATTCATTCCGCGTTCTACGTCCGGTTGCTGGTGGACGACCGGCCGGGAGTGTTTGCCGCCATCGCCTCGGTGTTCGGTGCCCACCAGGTGAGCATGCATTCAGTCATACAGAAACGCAAATACGGCCGTTGCGCTGAAATTGTCCTCATTACTTACAGTGTGGCCGAAAAGAATTTATATGCAGCAATAGGCGAACTGCGTGCCAACCGTTCTGTACAGAAGATCGGCAGCCTTGTCCGGGTGGAAGATGATTCGCTGCGGATTGGATACGGACAATGAGAAGGAAAGTAAAAGTATCGGTGCCGGCCACAACGGCCAACTGCGGTCCGGGTTATGACTGTCTGGGCATTGCCTGTACGCTTTACAACCGGGTTGAAGTGGAGCTGGTGGACGAGCCGGGAGTCACGGTGTCGGTAACTGGCGAAGGACAAGGAGCACTGGCAACAGACGAAACCAACCTCGTCTGCCGGGCAGTACGGGAAGCCTGGCGGGTGACTGGGTTTGACCATCCCGGGGGGATAAGGATGGCAATGAACAACGGTATTCCGCTATCTCGCGGCCTGGGGAGCAGTGCGGCGGCAGTGGTGGCAGGGCTGCTGGC
>JAOAFP010000137.1 GCA_026416215.1 Negativicutes bacterium
GCCTATAACCCGTTCGTGATCGTCGAGCGGGATCAGGAAGTTGGATGGATCATTCCTCCTACCACCGGCCATCCCGGTCGTGACGTGTTTGGGCAGCCGTTGCCGCCGTTGCCCGGCCGGGA
Source organism: Negativicutes bacterium (assembly GCA_026416215.1). Taxonomy (GTDB): domain Bacteria; phylum Bacillota; class Negativicutes; order SKW292; family SKW292; genus SKW292. The sequence goes on from JAOAFP010000137.1 coordinate 123, forward strand.
AGCTGAACTACCCGAACTGGAAAATATCGTTGTGGACGGGAATGTTCTCCGGGCGGGCATCTACGGACAGCTGGATGTGTCGCCGGCCAGGGTGAAAGTATGCCCGCTGCTGGTTATCGATAATGACGTCGACCTGAAATCGGGCAATATTCATTTTCGGGGCAGCATTTACGTTAAGGGTAATGTGCAGCCGGGTTTTCGGGTTGAGGCTGAGGACAACGTGCAGATCGATGGCGCTTCCGTTCCGCCCGGACCAGAACCAGATCCACGGCTCAGACAGGCAACGCCTGACAATGTTGGATTTAAGGGCGATCTGCAAATCGATGGGGCGGTGGTGGGGGCGACGATCAGGGGAAACAATATTTTCATCAAACAGGGTATCAACGGGCACGGCGGCGGACAGATCATTGCCCGCGGCAATTTGTGTGCCCGTTATCTGGAGAATGCCCGGGTCCTGGCCGGAGGTTCGGTAGAGATTCACGATGCTATTTTATTCAGTGTGGTCCACGCCGACGGTGATGTGGTGGTGACAAGGGGGCACGGACTGATCGCCGGGGGAGTGGCAATGGCCGGGCGGAAAATAATTGCCAAACAATTCGGCTTGCCAGCAACCACCACAACCTCGCTTCTTGCCGGTATTCCACCGCGGTTGCGTTGTGAGTTTACCAGCCTGACATCCCGTCTGAACAAAATCAAACGCGAAATTCCCCGGGCACGCTCAACACTGGACTGGCTTAAAAATCGCAAGGAAGAGTATACCCTGGTTCTGAGGCTGACCAGAAAGATTTTTCGCTGGGAGTGGGAAAAACAAAAAATTGAGGAACAACTGGCAAAAATTGAACGTGAACTAGCCGGGAGGCATACCGAAGATCTGTCCCGCAGCGAGGTACGGGCATATAAAATATGTTATGGCGGGGTCAGAGTGTCAATTGGCTGGGCCAGCCGTTTTGTCGGCACACATATAAAAAACGCTGTATTTATCCATAAGAACGGAGAAGTGAGAATTGGTGCGGACAGGTAGACTGGCGGCGGTAATTATCATTTTGCTATCTGGGCTGATATTCGGCCCGTTAACTCCGGCCGGGGCAGCGACTATTCTGTTCGTGCCACAGGATAACCGTCCAGTTTCCTGTCAATATGCCGCCCAGACCATCAATTGGGCGGGTAAGGATCGGGTGTTGTTGCCTCCCGGCGAGCTTCTGGCCGGTTTCCGGCGAACAGCCGACCGGCAGGGGCTTTGGTCGTGGCTTGAGAGAAATATCGGACAGGCCGACGCAGCGGTAGTATCGGCTGACGCGCTGCTGTACGGCGGGCTGGTGGAGTCGCGTAAACACAGCTACGAGCTCACCGGGCTGTTGGAGTTGGCCGGGAGGTTTCGCCGACTGAAGGAAGACAACCCATCACTGCCGATATACCTGTACTCGACGATAATGCGTTCACCGCACATCAGTAACGCCACGGTTGAGCCTGGCTACTTCGGGCGCTACGGTGAGCAGATTTTTCGCTGGGGTGAACTTAACGATAAATTTGACTGCGGACATATCAGCGAACGGGAAATTAGCGAGCTAGGCCGGTTGACCGAGCAAATGCCGGCCGATGTGCTCAGCGACTGGTGGCAGCGACGGAACAAAAACTTTTTTGTCAACCAGTATCTTGTCAATTTATGCCGGGATGGTTATATAGATTTTTTTCTGCTGGGAAGGGATGACAGCTGGCTATATTCACAGTCGTCAATGGAAAAACGCTACATAAAGCAGCTGGTGGCACAGCTGGGGCTGGGGCCTGAGCGTTTTGCAACCTTCAACGGGGCTGACCAGCTGGGACTTTTGCTGTTGATCCGGGCGGGAAACCTGCTGAGTCACCGGATGCCATTTTTGTACGTCCTGCCGGCTGAAGGCAGAGGACTGGACACCATTCCGTCGTATCAGGACGAAAATATCGGACAGACCATCACCGATCAGATCCTGGCAGCCGGGGGACTGCCGGTCCGTTTGGTAGAGAATGCCGATTTGGTTCTGGCAGTTTACACTGCTGAAGACGGCAGTACCGGTGAGGCTAATGAGGCTAGCAACCGGGTCCGGTTGCCACCGCCGGCCATGCGCCGATTTGCTGACCAGCTGCTGGCTCAAATCGATACCGGCAAACCCGTAAGCCTGGCCGACATTTCCTACGCTAACGGGGCGGACAATAGCCTGATGGCCTGTCTGGAGAAGCGAGACCTGCTGGATGGCCTGGCTGCTTACAACGGCTGGAACACGGCCAGTAACAGCACTGGTTACGCTATTGCTCAAGGAATGGCGTCCCTTGACATGAGCAACCTGGCAAGGCGAAAAATGCTCAGCGTGCGCTACCTTGACGACTGGGCCTACCAGGCCAATGTCAGACAGGAATTATACAGAAGCATTGTTCTGATGGGCGAAGGGAGTTATACTGAGGTGGATGACCGGAATGTAGAGGGGATAAACCGGCGTTTGACCGCAGAACTGGGCAAATTTGCCGATGAACACCGGACGGCTTTTCCCTTCCCGCCATTTACAGCCAGTCTGCCGTGGCAGCGGCTGTTCGAGACCGACATACAATTAACCGACGAAGGAGCTGGGCCGGCATCCTAGAAACCGTCACCGCCGCAAGCTCGGGACTGACACACAATTAACCGGAGAAGGAGACTAATACTGTTGTTTGCCTTACAAAGAGAAATTGCAGAATCATTCAGGCAACTTTTTGTGAAAATGGCTGCCGGACAGGGTGTTGACCCTGGACAGCTGCCGGATCTGACCCTGGAAATTCCGCCGCCCGGGGTTGACGGCGATTTTGCCGCCAGTTACCCCTTGAAAGTGGCCAGGCTGTTCCGCCAGCCGCCCCGCAGTTTGGCCCGGCAGGCCGCTGATCTCTTTCGGCACGAGCTGGTCGGGAGCTGCGAAGTGGCCGGACCGGGGTTTATCAATATTTTTCTGGTGGAGGACTGGCCCCGTCTGACCGTGCCAAGGATTATGGCTACCAAGGATCAACGTTTGTGTCCGGAAATCGGCGAAGAGCGGCCGGTGCTGGTGGAATATGTCAGTGCCAATCCCACTGGGCCGCTGCATATTGGTCACGGCCGGGGCGCGGCTTACGGCAGCGCACTGGTCAACTTGCTGTCGGCTGCCGGCTACCGGGTGAGCAGCGAGCATTACCTCAACGATTGCGGCAACCAGATTCTGAACCTGGCCAGGTCGGTGAACGCAAGATACCTGCAGGCACTTGGTGTTGAGGCCGAAATGCCGGCCGACGGTTATTATGGCGACGACATTGCCGAGCTGGCAGGAAGGATAGTCAAGGAATCGGGCGACAAGTTTCTTTCACTGCCGGAGGACGAAAGGATTGAACTTTTTCAGCGACTGGCTGTAAGTGAAAAAATAAAGGCACTGAAGGACGATCTGGCAAAATTCAATGTCCGCTTTGATAACTGGTTCAGGGAAAGCGACCTGCACGAACGCGGCGAGGTTATGGATGTTTGCCGGGAATTGCAGGCAGCCGGTTTCACCTACGAAAAAGACGGGGCAACCTGGCTCAGGACCACCGACTTTGGCGATGACAAAGACCGGGTTTTGCTCAGGGAGTCCGGGATGCCGACCTATTTTGCCCCCGATCTGGCCTATCACCGCGACAAGCTGCGGCGGGGATTTGACAGGATAATCAACATCTGGGG
>JAOAFP010000138.1 GCA_026416215.1 Negativicutes bacterium
GCACAACATCACCCCGACAACAATACCAAAAGCATCGGCCACCAGCATCCCGGCCGTTGTACCGATCAGCACCGCCAGCGGCCACTCCGGAAACCTGGTCGCCAGCGACACCGTGGCCAGCTGAGTTTTATCGCCCATCTCAGCCAGGAAAAATGCCACTGCCACAGTGAGCACCGGCCCATAGCGGCCGACACCACCTTCCTGGCCGGACAGGCTGTCGCCGCGTATGGTCCACAGCCCGAACAGCACGAAAGACACCGCCGCCAGGCCTTCAACCCATTCCCGCACGGTTACCAGACTGGCCAGCCAGTAGCCGGCTGCCACTGCCAGGGCATGATTCAGCACCGTGGCCAGAAATACCCCCAGCAAGACGCTGGACGACCGGTATCTGGCGGCGAAAGCCATGGCCAGGAGCTGGGTCTTGTCGCCCATTTCAGCCAGGGCAACTGCCACCAGCGAGATCAAAAACGCCGTCACTCCCTGCTCCATCCTCCCGGATTCCCCTTTTACCGGCCCGGGACAGCCCGGTCGGTCGGGCCGGCCGGCCGCCAGTCAGCGGGCATTGTCGGGATTCCACAGCCGCTCGTAACGGTGTCCGGTCAGGGCTTCAACCACCTTCCTGGTCTCAGGCCTGACATCTGCCTTGTCGCCACCGGCCCGCAACCGGAAAATTTCGGCCATCAAAATATCGTAGTTTTTCTTGTTGATTTTAAACAGGCAGGCAAAAATTATCCCGATCACCAGCAGTCCGGCCGGGGCCAGCATCAAAAAGGTCCTGATTCCCTCACGGGTGGCCTCGCTCTGAACCTCTGCCCCCGAGACAAAACCAATCGCCGCCAGGGCGCTGTTCACAAGCATCATCCCCAGCCCCTGGCTGGCCTGCCGGATGAACGACTGAAAGCCGGCGTACACTCCCTCCCGCCGCCTGGTGGTCAGCATTTCGTCCACGTCGCTGATGAAGCTCAGATTGTTCCACGACGACATTATCACCCCGCCGATGCCGATGCCGATAAATGCACCTATGCCCGCAAGCTGCCAGAAGGAAGCGGAGTCGGACTGCAGAGTGAAGGCTATGATCGACACCGCCAGAACCACGGCCGCTGTCATATAGGCACGGGCGTTACTATAGCGGCAGCACAGCCAGGTGGCAACCGGCAGGCCAAAAAACTGAAAAATCTGCACGGTGGTAAGGATGTCGCGAGCCAGCGACATCTCCCGTCCCATCGAAATGGTGACCACAAATATAAACAGGGCCATGAACACGTCAAAAGTGGTCAGGGCACACAGGTACATAACGATGTGTTTGCGAAACGACGAATTGCGCAGGGTGGTAAGAAAACTGCGAAACAGGGCTGCCACTTCCTGCCCCAGGGTTCCCTCGCGTTCAACGCTAATTCCTCTGCGTTCCCAGGTGAACAGAAACGTGATCAGCCATGGCACGGCGAAGATAATGCCGATGATTATCCCCATCGCCAGATAGCCCTGGCTTTTCACGGCAAACCAGCCGACTATGGTCAGCGGCACCCATGTCCCGATCAGGGTGCCGATCTTGGAAAACACCATCCGAAAACCTATGGCCCTGGAGCGCACCCCGTAGTCAGTGGTCATCTCCGGCAGGATGCTGTTATAAGGCACGGCGACAATTGTTGAAAACAGGTTGAACAGGATGAATGTACCGCCGTACCAGATGGTGTTGAGGGTCAGGGAGCCAAAGTCCACCACAATCCAGGGAATAGCGAAAAACGGAAAACAGCCAAACAGAAAATACAAACGCCGGCGACCAAACCGCGACCGGGTATGGTCGGTGATATACCCCATCACCGGATTGGTGATGGCCGACACAATTTTCACGATCAGAAAGATCATTCCGACCGTCAGCGGCGGTATACCGGCCACCGTGGTCAAAAACAGCGTGTACAGCACCGAAACCGAAGTTACCATGCCGCCGCCGGCCAGGTCGGCCGCCCCGTAGGCCAAGATTCTGGGCAGGGTCATGCGGCGCTCATCGCCGGTAATTTTTTCCATCCTGATCTCCTCCACGCTTTTCTCCTGCTGCAGGCGGTTACCGCGGCTGGCTGCAAAGGGCCAGCAGGTCGTCGACCGGAGCTGTGGCCAGACATTCAACGGTGTCAGCCGCCCCGTAATAAATTTTCACTTCGCCGTCCGGCTCGAGAATCATTCCGCCGGGAAAGATTACATCGTTGCGGAATCCGCCGCTGGTCTCGCAACTGGCTTCGGGAGCGATCAGCGGCTGTTTGCTCATGCCGATTACCCGGGCGGGATTTTCCAGATCGAGCAACATGATGCCAGCCGTGTAACGTTTGGTCCACTTTGGTTCCCAGCCATTTTTGCCCCGCCCGGTGTCGTCGCGGTCGACAGCGTGGAAGGTGGTCAGCCAGCCTTTGGCTGTTTTTACCGGCGGAGCGGCCGGTCCGATCTTGTCGTCGGCAAACGGCACATCCTCCACCGCCAGCACCAGCTCGCTGTCGCCCCAGTAACGCATGTCGGGCGAGGCCGAAGCCCAGATATCAAAGCGGTCCCTGCCTCCCCGGCCGTAAACCGGAAACGGGCGTTCCAGCCGGAAATACCTGCCGCCGATCTTCTCCGGAAACAGCACCATGTTGCGATTGTCCGGCACCGTCAAGTGAAGGATGTCAAACCGGTAAAAATCGTCGGTGGTGGCAATACCACCGCGGATGCCGTGGCGGGTGTCCATGGCAAAACACATGTAAACCCGGCCGTCAACGACTGTCAGCCGCGGGTCGTAAACCCTGAGGATTTCCTGGTCTTCCCCCCCCAGCTGCCACAGCACCCGGTTCTCGATCGTGAAGTCCACACCGTTATCACTAGTGGCAATCCCCAGCTTGCTCTGAAAAACAGTTTTCTGCCCGCTGGCAAATTCCTGTTCGGTTGCTCCGTAGTCGTTACGGAAAACCATTATGTACTTGCCCTGGTACTTGATCACGCCGGCGTTGAACAGCAAGCTGCATTCGTAGGGCGCCCTGTCGGCCGACAAAATCGGGTTTTTGGCCTGCCGTACGATGCAGGCGGCACTGCTCAGTGTCTGTCTGGTCCCGCCCATGGTTTTACCTCCTTAATGCTTGGTTCAGCCCTTATTTTGCTCCCGCCCGTCTTGCGACGAGATTGGTCGTCAGTACAGTACCGCGATCAGCAACCCGCCAATGATCAGCATGATCGCCCCGCCAATCCGCGACGATATCTGGGCAAACGGCAGAGCGTTCATCCGCCGGGCGGCACTCAGCACCGCCACGTCGCCGGTGCCGCCCATGTTGGTCATGCACAGACCGGCAGTCAGGCAGGACTCGACAGGATAAAATCCCACCAGCCGGCCGCCGGCCCAGGTCCCGGCAATTGCTCCCAGCACCACTGCCAGAACCAGCACGATGTATTGCCAGGACAGGGCGGCAATAATCTGCCCCAGATCGGTGTAGGCCACACCAATCCCGACCAGCAGGGCCCCGGTCAGGTTAACCGCAACGAACTGAAACCAGTTCCGGGCGGCCACTTCACACGATCGCGGCAAAATCCCCAGGGCCTTGACCACTGCAACCATAAGAATCATCCAGGCAAATGCGTGAATTTTGGGCAAAATCCGCTCCATGCCCAGCCCGGCAATGAAAAAAACCGTCGACAGCAGCAAACCGGCTCCCAGCCCTTCAAGGCTGATCCGCCCCGATTTGTCATCCGCCTCTGCCGCGACGGTATCATCCCTGTCCTTAAGCGGCATCAGCTGACCGTTACCCGTCCAGTCCGGCCGCAGTCTGC
>JAOAFP010000139.1 GCA_026416215.1 Negativicutes bacterium
AGATGTGTATAAGAGACAGACTGACACCGGGGCGGCAAAGGTGGCCGGGGGATGAGACAAAAGCGGTCTACCTGACGCAGGTTGTCGGGGTGGACGAGCAGGGGTTAAGACTGAGTATGCCGTTACACAGCGGCCGGCCGGCTGAACACTGGGACGGCGGAGTGTTCAGCCTGCGGGTGGTGGCGGACGGGGTCCCGTATATTCTGAACTGCCGGCTGCTGCGGGTAGTCAACCGGGGCGAAGGCCTGCCGTACTGGCAGCTGGCCGGGCCACTTGCCTGGTACCCAACCCAGTCGCGGCAGTACTGTCGGGTGAATTCGGCCCAGGAAGTATGGCTGAGGCTGCCAGGCGGGCAGGAGGAAGAATTTCCGGTGACGTTGCGGGATTTAAGTGCCGGCGGTCTGGCGTTCTACTTTCGCCGGGGAATACTGGTGGGCAGCAAAGTCGGGGTCCGCTTCGACCAGCTGGCGGATGGTCGCGGACTGGTCTGCAGCGGTCTGGTAACTAGGGTCAGGCGGCGTCCGGCCAGGGGAGGACCGATGTACATCGTCGCAGTAACGTTTGTCGACGTTGACCGCGAACAACGAAAACTTCTGGTGCGGGCGGTCTGGGTTCGCCAGGCGGCTCTGCGACGGGAACGGGAACAGTTTTCCCGCCGGCCGGTGCGGACAGATGAAGGCGGGACGAAGGAGTGAAAATATGATCAAGGTTCTCATTGTTGACGATTCGGCGCTGATGCGCAAGCTGCTCAAAGATCTTTTCTCGGCGGCCGGTGATTTTGAGGTGCTGGAAGTGGCCCGCAACGGAGCGGACGCAGTGGAAAAGGTTCACAAGCTGCAGCCTGATGTCATCACAATGGACGTGGAAATGCCGGTGATGGACGGGCTGACGGCTTTGGCCAGGATAATGAAGGAACGTCCCACGCCGGTGGTGATGGTAAGCAGCCTGACTACCGCCGGGGCCGAGGCCACGATCAAGGCCCTGGAAAACGGTGCGGTTGATTTTATTGCCAAAAATTTCGACATTATCCCCAATATTGACAACATTGCCCAGGATATCGTCAGCAAGTGCCGGACGGCCGCCAGGGTCAACATGAAGCGAATCACCGGCTGGAAGCGTCCGGCCGCCGTGCCCCCCGAAACCACGACGCTTAAGGCCAGTGCTGCGGCGGCCACTGCCGGCAGTTCTGACAGGATAATCGCTATCGGCACCTCAACCGGCGGCCCCAGGGCACTGCAGGAGGTGATGTCCAGACTGCCGGCCGGACTGCCCTGCGGGGTATTGATCGTCCAGCACATGCTGCCGGGTTTCACGAGATCGCTGGCCGAACGACTGAATTCGGTATCGCCGGTCAATGTAAAGGAAGCTGAACACGACGAGGTTATCCGACCGGGATGGGCGTACCTTGCCCCCGGCGACCGGCATATGTATGCAACCAGAGGCGGCGACGGCCGTGTCCGGATCAGGCTGACCAGCGAACCGTTGATCGGTGGTCACCGACCGGCGGTGGATCCTATGTTTGAGTCGGTGGCGGAAGTTTTCGGTGATAAGGTGGTGGCGGCCCTGCTGACCGGCATGGGCAACGATGGGGCCAAGGGTCTTCAGTCGATAAAAACAGCCCATGGCCGGACTATCGCCGAGGACAAGTCAACGGCGGTGGGGTTCGGAATGCCGAAGGCGGCGATTGCCATGGGCTGCGTTGACCGGGTGGCGCCGATCGACAAGGTGGCGGAAACGATAGTGGCGATGCTTAAATAGCTGACCGGAGCGGGAGGACAACGGCATGGACATGAATCAGTACATAAGCATTTTTCTTGATGAGTCGCGTGAGCATCTGCAGAATCTGAACGAGTGCCTGCTGAAACTGGAGAACGATCCGGGCAACGTGTCGCTGTTTGACGAAATATTCCGGGGTGCCCACACGATCAAGGGGACATCGGCGACCATGGGATTCACTGCCATTGCCGAGCTCACCCATGAGATGGAGAACCTGCTCGATTTGCTGAGAACCGGCAGCCGAACGGTGGACGAACAAATTATCAACGTCTTGTTCCGTTGTCTGGACACGTTGGAGCACATGGTGGAGTGCGTGGCCAGCGGCGAGGAATTCACCGGCGAGGTCGACGGGCTGATTGCCGCCCTGAGGGCGATTATCAGCGGACAACCGGCCGCGGTGGCGGCGATCGGTCAGGCGGCTGCCGCTGAGCCGGCAACCGGCGGCGACGCCGAACGCCGGGGCGGCGTTCTCCCGGTCTGGGAGATCAAAGTGGGACTCAAGCCGGGGACGGTGCTAAAATCGGTCCGGGTGTACATGGTGCTGAATGCCCTGGAAGACCGGGGCGAGGTGGTGGGGTGCCAGCCCAGCCAGGAAGATTTGGAAAAGGAAAATTTCGACCTTAATTTCAGCGTGTTTCTGGAAACGTCGGCTGATATCCAGGCGATAAAAGGCATGCTGGAAGGAATATCGGAAGTGGACAGCGTCGAGATAATCCGGGCCGGCGACCGGAAGATCGCTGAGGTTACCGATCGCTATTCGGTTTCGGCGATTGACACCCGGCCGGATCAGGCGGACATTCCGCCGGAGGACGAGTCTCCGACCGGGGAAGAATTACCCCCTGAACCGGTGGTATCAGCCCAGCCATCACCAGACAGGATGGTTGAACGTCCGCGGTCCGAACCGCCCGCCCGCCCGGTGGCCGGGGCCGACAGCAGTGTCCGGCGCAGCCGGGCCACCCAGTCGGTGCGGGTGGACATTGAGAAGCTGGACACGATGATCAACCTGGTCGGTGAACTGGTCATAAACAAAACCCGGCTCGAGCAGATCAGCCTGACCCGGAAAATGGAGGACTGGGCTGAAACCATCGAGCAGTTTACCCGGGTGACCAACGATCTGCAGGCCGTGGTAATGAAGGTGCGAATGGTGCAGATCGGTCAGGTGTTTAACCGGTTTCCCCGGATGATTCGCGATCTCTCCCATGAACTTGACAAGGAGATCATTTTCCATGTCGAGGGGGAGGAAACCGAGCTCGACCGCACGGTGATCGATGAAATCGGGGATCCGCTGGTACATTTGCTGCGGAATTCGGTTGATCACGGGATTGAGCCGCCCGAGCAAAGGGTGGCGGCCGGCAAGCCGCGGGCCGGCCGGATTAACCTCATTGCCCGTCACGAGGGGAACAACGTAATTATCCTGGTGGAGGATGACGGGCAGGGGATCAATACTGAAAAACTTAAGCGCAAGGCTGTGGAAAAAGGGCTGATCAGCCAGTTTGAAATCGACCGGATGGATCAGGCCGAGGCTGTGAGGCTACTGTTTTTGCCCGGGCTGTCAACTTCGGAAAAGGTGACCGATGTCTCCGGCCGCGGAGTGGGGATGGACGCCGTCAAAAACAAACTGGAGGCTATTGGCGGTACGGTGGATGTCGAGACCCGCCAGGGAGTGGGAACAAAATTCAAGCTGCGGTTGCCGCTGACCATGGCAATCATTCAGGCGTTGCTGGTCAAGGTGGCCAGGGAAGTTTATGCCATTGCCCTGGTCAACGTCGACAACATAATCAACATCCGGGCTGACGATATCAAGACCGTTCAGCAGCAGGAAGTAATCCTTCTCCGCGGGCAGGTGATACCGATCGTCAGACTGGCTGAGCGGCTGGCGGTACCAACCGACGACACCAAAGTGAAGGATGAGTTGTACGTCGTGGTGGTGCGGGTTGGTGATCAGCGGATGGGTATAGTGGTTGATGAAC
>JAOAFP010000140.1 GCA_026416215.1 Negativicutes bacterium
GGTGGACAACGATGGCCCCAGCGTCTTGCTGCCGCCGATAATCACCGCCGACATCACCATGGCCACTGCCAGCACGTAAGGGAAGTGCCTCTGACGGACCTTGGCGTATACGCAGCAGGAATAAGTGGCCACCACCACCCCGAACAGCAACAGGCCGAACCCGGCCTCGACCGGCTCGTAGTCAGCCGCGGTCAAATGGAACATCTGGTCGAGCTTCGTCCCGAGAAACACTCCGCTGGCCATCAGCAGCAGTATGGTCAGGGCGTTAAGAAACCGCGACATCCCGGTAACAGTGTGGCCAAGTGCAATCTCATTCAGCGCTTTGGTCAGGGCCAGCCCAGGCATCAGCATCATCAGACCGGCGGAAACGGCAATTGCCACCGACAAGGGAGGAAACACAACCGCTCCGGCTATGGCCAGAAAAGAGGCGGTTGCCGCCGCCACCGGCTCAAACATCCGCCGGCGCTCGGGATCATTTACACGGCTGAAGTACTGATTTATTTTGAACAAAGTGGCGGAAATCAACGCGCCGACGATGCACTCGTTGACTGCCCCGCCGAAGTAGATGGCAAACCCTGCCCCCATCAGCGGCCAGCTCGCGTAATCGCTGATCGGCCCATAGGCCTCGGGTTCGACGGCCACGGCCCGCAGCCGCTCCCGGCTCTGGCTGATGTCGATTTCCCCGGCCAGCAGGCTGTGCACCACATCGCCCACTGCTTCCATCTTGCTGATGTTAGGACTGCCGGACGGCAGCAGGCTGACCGAAGTTTTCGGCATCGTTCCGCCGGCCGGAGTGATAAACAGAGCCTGATTATGGATCAGGAAACTGCCGCCTACCTGCAGGTGACGGGCCACCTTGGCCAGAACCGCCTCGATCTCATACACCGCTGCTCCATACTCAGTGAGACAGTTGGCCAGCTCAACCAGGAACTCAAAGCTCCTTTGCCAGCCCCCGCCGCCGGCGCCGGCGGCCGGACCGCCCATCTCGTCCGGTGATCCGCCCGCTCCCCGCCCCCCGATTTCAGTCCCGGTCATCATAGATGCTGCAGCCGCCCAGGTCGTGCACCTCCCGCCAGATCCGCTCACACGTCCGGCAAAAAAACACGTGCTCGCGGCCGGCACCAACATCCCGGCTGTCCCGCACGCAGAAGTTCCTGCTGCCGCAATAGGGGCATTTATCCGTGGTTGCGTACTTTACCCTTTCAATTAGTGCCACATTGCCACCCTCCGACCAGTAAACCGTGCTAACGCCCTTTTCTACGTCAGGACAGTTTATCCTGCCGGATCAGGGAAAACCATACCAGGCAATTGACAACCCGGATATTATATGCTAAATTTTAGCTCGCAATCTGCACGGCAAAAACCTGCACGGCGAAAGCTGCGCAGGTTTTTTTGTCAGCACGGTCCGGAGCCGGTTCCGGCCCCGCCGGCGGGACAACCGGCCGGCACGACAATAAGGAGTTCCGGGGAACTGCGATGAACCTTGCCACCCCCTACTACTTAATAGATGAAGCGAAACTGCTGGTCAACCTGAAGCGGATCGATGTGCTCAAACGGCAGGCCGGGGTAAAAAGCCTGCTGGCCCTCAAGTGCTTCGCTGCCTGGGCGGTTTTCCCGCTGATTGCCCGCTATATGGCCGGCACCACCAGCAGCTCGATCTATGAAGTCCGGCTGGGACGGGAGAAATTCGGCGGCGAAACCCACGCCTACTGCGTAGCCTACTCCGACCGGGAAATTGCTGAGGTCGCCCGGCTGGCCGACAAGGTCATCTTCAATTCCGCCAGTCAGCTTCTCCGCTATCATCGCCAGCTGACCGGCCTGCCGCTGGGGATCCGGATTAACCCCGGGGTTAGCTTCTCCGGTTTTGACCTGGCCGACCCGGCCCGCCGCCACTCGCGGCTGGGGGTGAGCAACCGCGACGATCTGGAAAAGCTGCTGCCGCTGGTGAGCGGGGCGATGTTCCACTTCAACTGCGAAAATGCCGACTTTGACAATTTTGCCGCCAGTCTCGGGCTTATAGCCGATCGCTACGGCGACATCCTCGGGCGTCTCGACTGGCTGAGCCTGGGCGGGGGAATATACTTCAGCCGCCCCGAATACCCGCTCGAACGCCTGGCCGGACTGCTGCACCAGTTCAGCCACCGGTTCGGCCTGCAACTATATCTTGAGCCGGGCGAAAGCGTGGTCAGCCATTGCGGCGAACTGGTGACCACCGTACTTGACATCGTGGAAAATGAAAAGCTGATTGCCATAGTCGACGCCTCGACTGAGGCCCACATGCTCGACCTCCTCACCTCCCGACAGACAGCCAAAATCGACCGCCCCCCTGGCCCTTACCGCTACATAGTCGCCGGGCGCTCCTGTCTGGCCGGTGACATCTTTGGCGAGTTCAGCCTGGACCGGCCGCTGGCGGTTGGCGATCAGATCCGCTGGCAGGACGCCGCCGGCTACACTATGGTTAAGCGCAACTGGTTCAACGGCCTGCCGGCTCCGGCGATAGTCATCCGCCGGCTGGATGGCCGGACTGAACTGCAGCGCCGGTTTGACTACGAAGAATTTGTCAACTCCCTGTCGTAAAACCTGAAACAAAATCCCCGCCTGAAGGTCCGGGCCGAGTGCCCTGGCATAAATCCAGCGACAAAGGAGGTTGTCTCATGCGCAAAAACGTACTGATCATCGGTGCCGGCGGCGTGGCGCACGTGGCTGCCCACAAATGTGCCGCCCACAATGATGTCCTGGGCGACATCTGCATCGCCTCCCGCACCCGGAGCAAGTGCGACGACATCATTGCCAGCGTGCACCGCAAAAGCCACCTCAAGGACAAAAACAGACGACTGTACTCCCGTCAGATTAACGCTCTCGACACCGGTGCGGTGGTTGACCTGATCGGCGAAACTCAGTCTTCGATCGTTATAAATCTGGGCCAGGCTTTCGTCAATATGCCGGTGCTCGAGGCCTGTATCGCCACCGGTGCCGCCTATATCGACACCGCCATTCACGAGGAGCCGGACAAAGTGTGCGAAGACCCGCCGTGGTACGCCAACTATGAGTGGAAACGGTCGGCGATCTGCGCTGAGAAGGGTATAACTGCCATTCTCGGTGCCGGGTTTGACCCCGGGGTGGTCAACGCCTGGTGTGCCCTAGCCCAGGAAAAATACTTCAACAAAATCAGCTCCATTGATATTATGGACGTTAACGCCGGCAGCCATGGTCGCTATTTTGCCACCAACTTCGATCCGGAGATCAACCTGCGCGAGTTCAGAAAAGTCTGGACCTGGATCGACAGAAAGTGGGTTCTGCAGAATGTCCACGCGATCAGGGCCGAGTATGATTTCCCTGAATGCGGGGTGCAGCCGGTCTATCTCAACGGCCACGATGAGCTGCACTCCCTGTCACGGTTCATCGACGCCAATTCCATCCGGTTCTGGATGGGGTTCAGCGACCATTACATCAACGTGTTCACCGTGCTGACCAAGCTGGGGCTGACTTCGGAAAAACCGATCCGGCTGGATAACGGGCAGGAAGTGGTACCGCTCAAGGTGATCAAGGCCCTGCTCCCCGACCCTCTGTCGCTGGCCGCCAACTACACCGGCAAAACCTGTATCGGCAACTATATTGTCGGCGACCGGGACGGACAGCGTAAAGCCATATTCATATACAACAACTGCGACCACGCTGCCTGCTACCGCGAAGTGGAGTCACAGGCCATAAGTTACACCGCCGGCGTACCGCCGGTGACCGCCGCATTGCTGATCGCCCGCGGCGACTGGGAC
>JAOAFP010000141.1 GCA_026416215.1 Negativicutes bacterium
CCGCCACAGCCGTTTGGTGAAATCCTTGTCCATGCAGACTGCTGAACTAAGATGCCCGGCCCCGACAAACGGGATACCCAGCAGCTGCAACAGTCCCTGAACGGTGCCATCCTCACCGTTACAGCCATGGAGGACCGGTAGTATAACGTCAACCGGCAGATCGTTCCAGCCGTGGTCGTCGGTCTGGACTGCCAGTCCCTGTCCCGGCCGGATCACCACCGGCTGCCGGTTGCACCGCCCGACCACCGGTGACTGGTTGAGGTCGGCCTCGGTTTGTACGGTCCAGCTGCCCGTCCGGTCGATGCCGATCAGGCAGATATCGTAGCGCTGCCGGTTGAGGGCAGTATATACGCTGCGCGCTGATAAAACCGAGATTTCGTGTTCGGTCGACTGGCCACCGAACAGCAGGGCCACGGTCAGTTTATTGTCCGACATCAATTGTTGCCGTTTCTCCTTTGGTTTTTAGCACGAGCCTATACCCCCATCAGGGCAAAACCGTAATCCAGCAAAGCCCGGGCGTCCTCCCAGCGCTGACTGTCATTGTACAGGACAACCACCAGCTGAACGCCGTTCTTCTGGCCGCCGGCCACCAGACAGTCCCCTGCCGCCTCGGTGTGCCCGGTTTTTACACCGTTCGCCCACCGGTAACTGGTCAGTAATTTATTGGTATTTACAACTGTCTGCCGGCTGCCGTCGTCAAAACAGACCACCGCCTGCGGCTTACTTACTATGGCGGCAAATTCGGGGAAGTGTTCGTAGCCGTAGCAAGTGATTAGCGCCATATCGTAAGCGGTGGTGAAGTGACCAACCGGGTCGGGCAAGCCGTGGGGGTTGGTAAAACTGGTCCAGCGGGCACCAGCCGTTTCAGCCAGATTGTTCATGGCCGTTATAAACGCCGTCCGACCGCCGGGCAGGGCACTGGCCGCCAGTACCTCAGCGGCATCGTTGCCCGACGCCAGCATCATTCCCACCAGCAGATCATAAATGGTCAACCGCTGACCCTCCCTCAGTCCGAGGCTGGAACCCTCAACTCCACGGATTTCACCGCCAACAGTGACGAGCCGAACAAGGTCGCCCTGCCGCAGAGTGACAATTAGGCTGGCGATCTTGGTGGTGCTAGCCGGATAAACAATTTTGTTTTCGTCCTTGCCCCATAGCAGCCGCCCATCACTAACACTGAGCAAACAGGCCGACTCGGCCGCCACCGCTGGAGGCCCGACACTGGCCAACGCCGTCGCCAGACCCAGCCAGGACGCAAGACAGACAGCCAGCAGAGTCCGATTGCAAAACCGGATCATTTCTATCTTGACCAGCTGTCCTTAAGCCCAACCACGCAGTTGAACCGCAGCCGGCCCTGAGCGCCTGCCTGGCTGTCCAGGCAATAGTATCCGTGCCGCAGAAACTGGTAGCGCTTATCCACACTGGCCCCTGCCAGACTTTGTTCGGCCCGGCAATCAGGATAAATCGTCCGGGAGTTACGGTTGATCCCGGCGGCGATGTCGTCGGTCCGGGCGTCAAAGTTGTCGTCCAGCAGGGGAGAAAACTCGGCAACCTCGACTGGCACGGCTGACGAAACCTCCACCCAGTGGATTACTCCCCTGACCTTCTTTTTGCAGCCCGTCCCACTCTTGGTGGCTGGATCATAATTGCAGCGAATGGCGGTTATATTGCCTTGTCCATCGTACTCAGCCGACTTGAAGGATATGATGTAGGCTCCGCGCAGGCGCACTTCCTGGTTTGGGGTCAGCCGGTTGTACCCGGGCGGGGGATTAGACATAAAATCACCCCGCTCGATGAACAGTTCGCGGCCGAAAAGCAGCTTGCGGCTGCCCATCTCCGGCCTCTGCGGATGATTTTCCACCACCAGTTCCTCAAATTTGTCTTCCGGCCAGTTGTCTATAATCAGCCTGACGGGATCGAGCACCACCATCACCCGCTGAGAATCCTGACTGAGGTCCTCGCGGACGAAGTGTTCGAACTGGCCAATGTCAACCACACTGTTGGCCTTGGCCACGCCAATTTCCTCACAGAATGCTCGGATAGCCGCCGGTCTCACCCCACGCCGCCTGATTCCCGACAGGGTGGGCATCCGCGGGTCGTCCCAGCCATCCACTATCCTTTCCTCGACCAGGTAACGCAGATAGCGTTTGCTCATTATCGTCCGGGTCAGATTCAGCCTGGCAAATTCAATCTGCTGCGGAGGATTTGGCCACTCCAGACTTTGCAGGATCCACTCGTACAGAGGCCGGTGATCCTCAAACTCGAGAGTGCAGACCGAGTGAGTTATCCCTTCAATGGCATCAGAAATGGGATGAGCATAGTCATACATCGGGTATATGCACCAGCGGTCGCCGGTCCGGTGGTGGGTGGCCCGGACAATCCGGTACAGTACCGGATCGCGGAGGTTGAGATTGGGCGAGGCCATATCGATCCTGGCCCGTAGTACCCGGCTACCATCGGCAAACGCACCGTCACGCATCTGCCGGAATAAGCGCAAGTTTTCTTCGATGGCCCGGTTGCGGTATGGACTGTCCTTCCCTGGTTCGGTGAGGGTGCCACGGTACCTGCGGATTTCCTCGGCTGACAAATCGCAGACGTATGCCAGGCCTTTCTCGATCAGCCTCTCGGCACACTGATAAATCTGGTCGAAGTAGTCGGAAGCATAATACAGACGTTCCTGCCAGTCAAACCCAAGCCAACGGACGTCAGCCATGATCGCATCGACAAATTCCTGATCCTCTTTACAGGGATTGGTGTCGTCAAACCTCAGGTTGCAACGGCCGCCGTACTTTTCAGCCAGCCGGAAGTTAAGACAGATCGACTTGGCATGACCTATGTGCAGATATCCGTTGGGTTCAGGGGGAAACCGGGTTATCACCGCGCTGAATCTGCCATCGGCCAAATGGTTGTCGATTATTGTTTCAATGAAGTTTTTGCCCTCATTCATTACCGGTTTGCTCCGCATGAAGAAATTCGCAGCCGCCGGCGCTCAGTCAGCGGCCGAAGCCACGTAAATATGCATACCGTTGGGGTCTTCAACGACAAAACTCCTCTCTCCCCACGGCCGGTCTCCAATTTTCTCAGTTATGTCCACACCCAGCCCGAGCAGGCGGTCGTAAACGGCATCGACATCCTCAACCATCAGGCAGAGCATTACCCCCTTACCGGAAAATATCGCTCCAGCCTCGCGCTGGGCCAGCATAAAGCACAGACATCCCTCAAATCCGTCGGACCTGAGCTCAAGGTAGGTTTCGTCCTCATAGCTGATGGTAAAACCGAGATAATTACAGTAAAAATGTTTGCACTCGCCGATCCGGTCGGTGTATACGGCAAAATCCATCCGATAAATCGACATGATACTGACCTCGCAGGTTTATATTCCTCCAACGCCTGCTCCCACAGGGCAAAGCGGCACTCAGATGTACCTTTCCGCCCTGTCCGCACCGGTCAGATGACCGGTGTCATTGACCAGAGTCACCAAAGAACGGCGGGTCTGGTACTCAATAATGTTGACCGCGGTGTTATCCTGCCGGATATTCCAGAAGTACCGCCAGTCCATTCCCAAGGCCAGACACAGGATCATCCTGGTGGCACAGCCGTGGCTGACGCAAATCACTGTTTCCTGCCGGTGACGGTCGACTATCTCGCTGATTACCGCCGCCAGCCGCCGGGCAAATTCAGCAAACGGCTCACCACCGGGAATGTGCAGCTCAGCCGGGTTGTGGAACAGGGTTTCCGTCAGGCCTGGCCATAGTTGATCGATTTCA
>JAOAFP010000142.1 GCA_026416215.1 Negativicutes bacterium
AGATGTGTATAAGAGACAGGTGCAGCAGATCGTGCTTGCCCAGGTGGCTGTAACCACGGAACAGGGTGATGGCCACCACCGACCGGTCATCGCCAACAATCTGATATTCAGGGGTGTTGGCACTGACCACCGCCATGAATCCATTCTCCACCGCCAGCGCACAGTAGCTCTGCATCGGCTCAATGGTGTTGGGCAGCTCCCGCCAACCCTTCTCCCGCCAGCCCTCGGCGTCAGGATTGGCGGTCGGCCGTTCGATATGGCCAAACTGTTGGTCAGCATACGACACCCGGGCAGGAATGTTGCTGGGAAACAGCACCCGCAGTCGATGATCACGGGCAGTGTTGTTTACATCGATGATAAATTCCAGCTGGTCTTCACCGGCTTTCAGCCGCACCTCCACACCAATGGCCAGACTGGTGTTGCGCTGATTGTGCCTGCGGGCGGCCAGATCGGCCGGCACGGCGAAGTCGAAACTATACCTCATCACCTGCAGCAGCGATGTCCGGATCACTTCGGTGGTGGCCGCCTGTCCGGCTTCATAGTAAATGTTGTCGTGAACAGGCGGCGAATAGTCGTAGCTGTCACCGTCATCGCCGCCGTCTTCGAACACCAGGCAGTTACGGTACAGCCGGTTGCGCACCTTATCATAAATATCCAGGCCGGCGTGCGGACGGTAACTTACCCGCAGGTATTGGTTTTCGATTTCGTAACCGGCGGTTCGCAGCCAGTTGCGGCGCCGGTCGCCGCCACCGTCAACGAGCCTGATCTTTTTATAGCCCATCGCTGGTACATTTTCCACCCTGGCGACCAGTCGGCTGGCGTAATAATCCGGCAGCGGGTACTCCTTCTCCCCCTCCGGACTGAGCATGGTGTCCCTGCCCCCCGGCACAACCGACTGTTCGAGCTGCTGGAACTCCACCTCTTTCCGGCCATCCATCACCTTCAGTCTGGGATAACGGGTATACACGGTGAATTCAACCACTTCGTCGCGAGAATACGGCAAGGTGTTGTAAACGACGATCTCGTCCTCCTCTGCCACAGCCCCAGTCAGCTGCCGGGTGATGACATTCACCACCCCATCAGCAATTTCCGTGGCCTTGCGCAGCCGGTTGACAATGTCGGCATTGGTGTTGTCGACATTGCAGCAGCCGATACTGTCGTGGGCCTGCGACTCAAGCAGGTATTTCCAGGCCCGGGCCAGTAGGCCGCCGGGGTAGTCCAGCCCCAGTTGCCATCCGATACAGCTCAGCGGCTCGACAAGAAACACCAGCTTGTTTTCCAGGCTCTTGGCCGCCTGCTTGATATCCATCCGGCTGGAGTAGATACTCTTGTGTATGCGCGCATGGCGGGCACGGGTAAATTCCCCGGTCAGGCGGGGCAGCCGTCCGGCTTCGGCCCGGGCCAGCTGACAGTATTGATGATAGTTGGCTAAATGGTATTCGTAGCTGTCGTCCCAAAGATTGTACTGGGCGATCACCTCCGGCAGGCTGTTGTCGATTGCCACCTGATCACCACCACATACATACATGACTGCCCCGGTCTTGCTCAGCCGGTGCAGGTTTTCAGCCAGCGGCCGGACCTTATACTGCCAGACATCCTTGTCCGCCGTCCAGTGCCGTCCGTCGCCATAACCGAAAGGGATCCAGACGGCAACTATTTCGCTGCCGTCCGCTCCCTGCCAGATAAACTCGCTGCTCCCTGCGTCCTCGCGGGCAATACCCCGCCAGAACACCGCGCATTCCAGCCCGAATCCGTTAAAAATCTGTGGCAGCTGAGCCGACTGGCCGAAGGAATCGGGCAGGTAGCCCAGCATCATCACCGGCCCGTAACGGCGGGCGATGTCGATCCCGTACAGCAGGTTGCGAACAATCGATTCCCCGCCTGGCACTAAGGTGTCACTCTGGGTGAACCAGGGACCGATGATTAATTTGCCGGCCGTGGCCAGCTCCCTGATCAGCTCCCCGTCGTCGGGATTTATGGCCAGGTAGTCCTCAAGCAGCGAGCTTTGACCGTCAAGGGTGAAATAAAGATATGCCGGATTGTTTTTCAGTACCTGCAATACCTTCTTAAAGTTGTAGCTCAGCAGTACCCGCGAATCCTCGGTGGTGAAATACCACTCGCGGTCCCAGTGGGTGTGGGCGATCACATAAACCTTGGTCTTCATCCCTGCTTGCCCCTTTCTTCCTCGACCAGCGCCTCCAGCAACATTCTGATTATACCTTCGCCGTCTTTGAGCGGCTCGGCCACCGAACACTCGACGGCCAGCAAATGGTCAAACCGGCCGACATCCTTGATCGCCACGTCGGCGGCCAGAATTGCCCCATCGGCCGCCTTCAGGTCGTCAATGGTCAGCTCATCCTCGGCTCCGCTGGCTCCCTGTTTTTCAACTTTTATCTCCACGCCAAGCTTGGCAGCCGCCTTCTTCAGCGAAGCTGCCGCCATATAGGTGTGGGCCACCCCGGTCGGGCAGGCAGTTACGGCTACGATCTTTTTCATCCTGTTCACTGCTCCTCATCCAGAGATAGTGTTCCCCTGTTGATCCGGTAATTGCGGTAGTATATGTTCAATAGCGCGATAAAGGCCGTGCCGGCCAGAATACCGATCACGTACGCCCAGGCGTTGGTGACGAACGGCCAGGCCCAGACTGCAGCCAGCGGCAGCCACATCTGCGCTCCCAGCACTTCGGCCACCCCAGCGGCCAGAATCGAACCGATTACGTTGACCGGGACCACAAACAGCGGGTCGGCCAGGGCAAACGGGATCGCCCCCTCGGAAATGCCCAGCATTCCCAGTACCAGGGCGGTTTTTCCCAGCTGGCGGAAGTTGTCGCCGTAGACCTGTTTCCTGACTACCCACTTGTCGATCATCGTCGCCACACCAATCCCAATCGGCGGCATGACGATGCCGATCATACATGAGGTAAGCGGCAGCACCTTGTCGAGGGCAAACGCCAAGGCGATAGTCAGTGCCGCCTTGTTGACCGGTCCGCCAAGATCAAAGGCCATGGCTCCGGCAATTAAGGCGGCGTACATCAGCGGTCCGGCCTGGCCGGTGCCGGCCAGCCATTCGCGCAGCGATATATTGAGCTGGCCAAAAACCGGTCCGATCACGAACATCATAAGCACCACCACCACCGCCGAGGCAATTACCGGTACCAGCAGCACTGTTTTTATGCTTATGTAGGTTTCGGATATTTTGATTTTCTCATCCAGCCAGCGGACGAAAAACCCGACAAACAGCCCGATGATCAGTGCCCCGAAGAAACCTGCCCCCAGCTTGGTGGACAACAGTCCACCAAGAAAACCGGGCACCAGCCCCTGACGGTTGGCCAAGCCGAAAGCGGTGAAACCGGCAAAAAACGGGAACATCACATCGAACAGCAGCGAGCCAGTGGTGTTGAAATAGTGCACCACCACCCAGAACAGGTTGGGGTGATGGGCCCAGATCGACGGGTCATTGATGTTGTCGATGCCATTGCTGACAGCAATCAGGCCGGAAACCCCCATCATCGTACCCCCGGCCACCACCGCCGGGATCATATAGGAGATACCGGTGAATACTCCCTGTTTGATCTGCTTGCCCAGCGGCGGACGGGCCGCCTTGCCGCCGCTCCTGGCCTGCGCCTGCACCTGGCCTGTTTTTCCCGGCGTCCACCGGAACTCATCGGTCAACCGTGGTCTGATTCGT
>JAOAFP010000143.1 GCA_026416215.1 Negativicutes bacterium
CGCCGGGTGGTGTGTGGTGGTCTGACGGCCTATACGGTGGTTTCGGTGCTGATCGCCCTGACCCCCTGGTTGACGGTTTTCATCGCCCTGAGATTTCTTCAGGGTTTTTTCACTGCCATATTCATCATTGTCAGCCGTCAGATCATCTATGACCTCTACGAGCCCGACCGGCAGGTGGCGGCGATAGGGACAATGGTATCGGGTATAATACTGTCACCGGCCGTCGCTCCGGTGGCGGGAGCCTATATTGCCCACTACCTTTCCTGGCGGTTCGATTTTGTGCTTAGTGCCGGGTTCGGCGCGGTACTGGCCGTGATTGGCTGGCTGCACCTCGGTGAGTCGCTGGCCAGCCGGCTGCCATGGCCTACGGCCGGACAGCTGATTGACTGCTACCGTTTTTTTTTCGCCACCGGCCGGGTTTTTTGGCCGATCACCTGTTTAAGCGCCATGTTTGCCGCCTACTTTGTGTTTATAGTTACTTCCAGCTTTGTCTACGTCGATGAACTGGGGGTAAATCCGCGGCTTTACTCCAAGCTGTTTATTTTCATGGCCCTGGCCTATCTGGCCGGAAACTGGACGATGAAGCACCTGAACGGCCGCGGCTGGCAAAGGCTGCGGCTTATTTTCTGGGGGCTGATGATGGCGACGGCCGGCTGTGCCGTTGGTTTTGCCAGTTTGATCGACTGTCCGGCGCTGATCAGGGGAATTATCCTGGCGGTGGCCAGTGCCATGGTCAGGGCCGGCTATGCGTTTGTCCAGCCACCGTTGCAGGTGGTGCTGATGCGGGACTGCGGCGGCCAGCGGCTGGGGGCGATGCTGGGGGTTCTGTACCTGCTGCAGTTCGGGGTCAGCGGGGTGGTCAGTCAGCTGGCGGCAACCGCCCGCACCACCGCTTTGAACATCACCGTCCTTACCATGGCGGCCATGCTGGCAGTGGCGCTTATTTCCTACTTGCTATGGCGGCGGACGGGTGCAAGTTCCGGTTACGGCCGGGAAGATCGCGACCCGGGTGGTGCGGACAACCTGCTGGGTCACTGAACGGGGAGGGGGAATGGCGCGGCTGTGATATGGTTGTTTCTGTTGTCCGCCGGGCTGGTGGCTGCCTTTGTCGACAGCATAGCCGGCGGCGGCGGGGTCATTTCGCTGCCAGCCCTGCTGCTGGCCGGGGTACCGCCGCTACTGGCCCTCGGCACCAACAAACTGGCGGCCACCATGGCCAGCCTGACCAGCAGTGCCGTTTTCATCAGCAGCGGCCGGGCCGACTGGCAGGTGCTGGGCTGGCAGATACCGGCCACGGCCGTCGGGGCGGCGGCTGGGGCGTACACCGCCTGGCTGTTGCCGCCCGACGTGTTGCGGCCGATAGTTGCCGGTCTGCTGGTGGCAGCTGCTGTTTACGCCGCTGCCAGCCGGAGCCGGCCGCGCCCGGTTACCGGGTGGCGACTTACGCTGGTCATGCGGGCGGTGACAGTGGGATTCGCGTTGCTGCTGGGCTTTTACGACGGCTTTTTCGGTCCCGGGGTGGGAGCGTTACTGATTTTCGCCTTCGTGGCCTGTGGCTGTGATTTTGTCCGGGCGGCGGCCAATGCCAAGATTCTAAACTGCACAAGCAACGTGGTTTCGCTGATTGCTTTTGCCCTGCTCGGGTGCATCGATTACCGGTACGGGCTGGCAATGGGAGTGGTGATGATTGGCGGTGCCTATCTGGGAACCAGGGTGGCACTGGGTAGCGGTGAGCGGCTGATCAGGCCGCTTTATCTGCTTATGGCCCTGCTGGTGGCCGGCCGTCAGGTTTGGGGGTGGTGGCAATGAATCGCCGGAGGGCGGCCGGAGCTTTGATATTGGTGGGAATGCTGGTGGTCGGCCTGATGATCACCGGTTGCAGCAGCAACCGGCCGGTCGCCCTGCGGGTGGCGGTTGATGAACTGCCTGACACCCTCGATCCGCGGCGGGCAGTCAAGCCGGCCGACTGGCAGGTGCTGAACCAGCTCTACGCCGGTCTGACGACCGTAAGTGCCGACGGCCGGATCACCGGCCGGCTGGCCACTGACTGGCAAATAAGCCCGGACGGACTGGTGTACACTTTTCATCTGCGCAGCGACGGGCGGTGGAGTGATGGAAGTCCGGTTACCGCCGACGATATACGGACCGCCTGGCTGAGCGTGCTCGATCCGGTCACGGCCAGCCCGCTGGCCAGCAATTTTTACTGTATTGAAAACGCCGAGAGATACAATCGAGGCGAAGTTCCGGCCGGGGCGGTGGGGATATCCGCCGGGCCAGACGGGATACTGACGGTAAGGCTGCGGCAGCCCGCTGATTATTTTTTGGCTGTCACCGCTGCCACCTTCGCCGCCGCCGTCCGGCCCACGGCTGACGGTAGCGGCAAAATTCAGCCGGTTTACAGCGGCTGCTACCGGGTGGACCAAAGGGATGACAGCCAACTGTTGCTGTCGGCCAACCCCGGCAGTCCCTGGCCGGTGACCAACGACACCGTCCAGTTTGCAGCCGTCGGGGGAATGACGGCCATCGCGATGTTCAACGACAACCAGACCGATGTCATCCTGTCCGGGCTGCCGGATGCGGAAATTGAACGGCTGCTGAAAAACCCCGACCGGGATATGAATGTAATTCGGCTTGATTCTCCCCAGGTGGAGATGTTGATCGTAAATCCCCGGGCTCCTGGTCTGACTGAGCGCAGTCAGCGGGCCCGGCTGGCGGCAGCCGTCGACCGGCAACAGCTGGTCGACCGGATCTTCAGCGGGGCGGCCCGGCCTGCCTACTCGCTGGTCCCTCCGTCGCTGAGAAAGGCCGGTGGGCAATGGACTGAGTATACCGAACCGGCGTCTGTGACCGACATGGCCGTTTCCGACGGTCGGCTGCAGTTTTTGTACAATAATTCCGGCTGGCATCAGATCGAGGCCGAACTGCTGCAGGCAATGTGGAAAGAGCGGGGCGGGCTGGAGGTTGAGCTGCTGAACAGCGAATGGCAGATCTGTCTTGACCGCATTGCCCGGGGAAAGTTCGACATCAGCCGGCTGCTGATGAGCCCGGTGTTTCTGGATTGCCAGTCGCTATTTGAGGCGTTTGCCGACGATAACGCCATTCTCAGTTACCGGATGTTTGGTGATCAGCGGATCCAGGCGGCGGTGGCTGCCAGCCGGACGGCCGCCGGTGAGGGGGAGCGGCTAGCGGCCCTGCAGCAGGTAGAACGGCTGCTGCTGGACGAGTACTATCTAATCCCGCTCTGCTACCCGCAAAAGCTGGTGGTCATCCGGGCAGGCAAACAGGGGGTGGATTTCAGCCGCCTGGCCATAATTCAGCTCGGCTGACCGGCGGGCGGCCGCCGGCTCGCGGCCCGGCCGGGGATTGGGGAATGGCCGGGTTGCTCCTATTGACAAGGAATTTTTCAGCGTTTAGAATTGGCCGGTAGGCCGGTGTAGCTCAGTGGTAGAGCACCAGCCTTCCAAGCTGGCTACGCGGGTTCGATTCCCGTCACCCGCTCCATTCTGTTTTGGGCATTGGGTGCATGATGGGTTTGGCGGCGCAGGGCCAAGGGCTGAGTTGGGGCCGCAGGCTGTGCGGTAGAGCCTTGGGCTGGGGATTCGGCCGGTGGGTGCGAATCTTGGTTTGGGCGGCGTGGCTGAGTTGGTG
>JAOAFP010000144.1 GCA_026416215.1 Negativicutes bacterium
CAGCGGGATGTGGCGGCGCCGGCCGTAAACCAGATCGGCGTGGATTTCATCGGCCAACACGGTTACTCCGTGCTGCTGGCAGATGGCGGACAAAGTGGACAGCTCGTCGGCCTGCCAGGCGCGGCCGACCGGGTTGTGCGGGCTGCAGAGGATCATCAGCCGGCAGCGGGGCCGGCGGGCCAGGGTGGCAAGGTGGTCGAAGTCCATGCGGTAGTAGCCGCCGTCGTTCAGCAGGGGATTGAGCAACAGCTGGCGGCGGTTATGGGTCACACAGGAAAAGAAGGGCGGATATACCGGCGGCTGAATGATCACCTCGTCGCCGACGGCGGTCAGGGCCTGGATGCAAAGGCTGATCGCGAATACAATCCCGGGACAGAGGCTTATATGCTCGGCCGGGACCTGCCAGCCGTAACGGCGGGCATACCAGCCGGTGGCGGCCTGCAGCATCCGGTCGGGACGGGCGGGGTAGCCGAACACCCCGTGGTCAACCTTGGCCCGGAGAGCGTTCAGAACTTCCGGCGGGGCGGCAAAGTCGGTGTCGGCGATCCAGAACGGCAACAGGTCGTCGGCACCAAAAACCTGCCGCATACCGTCCCATTTGCGGCAATCGCTGCCGCGGCGGCGGATAACCGCGTCAAAGTTATAGTCCATATTCGGGCCTCCTCTGGTTTTGTTTTTCCGGGCGGGGCGTTTGTGCACAGTTATTGCTGGCGGTATTAGGATGAACAGGGGAAGGGAGCGGGATTGATGGACATATGCAAACTGGCGAGGGAAAGCCTGCGTCACTACCTTAAGTACGGCCGGCCGCTTGAACCCGACCGGGAGGTTGGCGAAGTGGCCGGACAACGCAACGGCGTGTTCGTCTGTTTTAAAAAAAACGGGCAACTGCGCGGTTGCATCGGCACATTCCAGTGCACGACCGGCAGCACTACCGCCGAGGTGGCGGCCAATGCGGTAAAGGCGGGAACGCAGGACTGGCGGTTTACCCCGGTCAGGCTGGAGGAGGTGGACGAACTCAGCGTGACGGTTGATGTTCTCCAACCGCCGGAAAGGGTTTTTTCCCTCGAGGATCTCGACTGCCGTCGCTACGGGGTGATCGTTCAGTGCGGTCAGCGGTCGGGTACACTGCTGCCTGATCTGGAGGGGGTGGACAGCGTCGGGCAGCAGGTGGCCATTGCCATGCAGAAGGCTGGTATCGGCCGGGATGAAACCGTCACCCTTTATCGTTACGCCGTGGACAGATACTCGGAAGGCAAGCCCGGACCGGGAAAGGAGGAGTGCTGATGTCCTACAGCGTGGTTGCGGCGGCATTTATGCCCCATCCGCCGATTATGCTGCCGGCAGTTGGCGGGGAGCACTGCCGGGAAGTGGCCGAAACTATCGACTGTGCCAGTCAGGCCGGCCGGGCACTGGCCGCCGCTGACACGGTGGTGATTATCGGCCCACACGGCCCGATCTTTAACGACGCTTTCACTGTCTGGGCGTTACCTGAGCTGGCTGGCGACCTAGGACGGTTCGGCCACCCTGAGGTTAGTTTGCGGCTGGCGGTGGACTGCGAGGCCGGCGAACAACTGCTGGCCGCGGCCCGGGCGGCCGGTATTCCCATGGTGCCGGTGGACAGCGGGCTGGCTGCCCGGTTCCGGCTGGCTCCGACAATTGACCACGGCGGGCTGGTGCCGCTGTGGCACCTGTGGCAGGCTGGCTTCCGCGGCAGGCTGGTCTACCTGAACATGGCCGCCTTGCCCTGCGAGGTGTATTACCGGCTGGGAGAGGTTGTTTACCGGCTTTTCACCGCCGCCAACACCACTGTGCCGGTGAAGAGAATTGCCATTCTGGCTTCCGGCGATCTGTCCCACTGCCTGACTCCGGGCTCGCCGGCCGGATACTTTCCCCGGGCCGGTGAATTTGATGAAACGGTAGTCCGGGCACTGGCCGGGGGCGACGTGGGCCTGTTGCGGGCAATGGACGGCGAATTTGTCCGCCGAGCCGGCGAATGCGGACTGCGGCCGGCCTACTTCCTGCTGGGATTTTTGGCCGGAGGAGGGTTCAAATTGCAAAGAATCAGCTACCAGGGACCGTTCGGGGTGGGGTACGCCACTGCCTACTGGCTGCCGGCCACGGCTAGGAGCTGAGGCCGGAACAACCTTCTGAACGGCCGTTTTCCAGCAGGCAGCCGATAAGCTGGTCGACCACCCGGTCTGCCTCGCTGCTGGTCACGGTGCAGGCCCCGGCATTGAAGTGGCCGTCGCCGCCGAATTTCAGCATCAGCCCGCCGGCGTTGATCCGCGAGCTGCGGTTGAAATTGGACTTGCCGAGGGTGATCACGGTGGTTTCCCGGGTCTGGCCGTTGAGTATCCTGATGGACAGGTTGCACTCGGGGTAGATGGCGTAGAGGACAAACCGGTTGCCGACCAGCAGGGTCTCCTCGCTGCGGAAATCGCTGATCGCCAGGTTGCCGCGGACAACGGTGCAGCGGCGCAGCTGGGCGCGAAACGGCTCGGCATGCTGGTTATAGAAGGCGACCCGCTCCCGCACATCGCTGCAGTTGAGAATTTCGTCGATATTGCCGCGCATGTCGCTGTCGATCAGGTTCTGCATCAGCTGGTAGTTTGATATGCGAAAATTCCTGAACCGGCTGAAGCCGGTCCGGGGATCGAGAAGAAAGTTGAGCAGCACCCAGCCCTGGGGGTTGAGAATTTCCGGCAGGGTATAGTTGGCCGACAGGGTTTTGTCGACGGCGGCCAGCATGTCGGAAGAGATCTGGGGCAGCCGTTCGCCGTTGCCGAAGTATTCGTAAATCAGGCGGGCGGTGGAACTGGACTTGGGGTTGATGATGTGGTTGGCCTTTTTGGCGGCAATGCGCATTGCCTCGCTGGAATGGTTGTCAAAAGCGAGGTATATACCGGGATGGTAGGGCAGGCCGGCCGATATGTCCCGGTCGGTTACCGCCACCCGGTTTTCCTTGATGTCATTGGGATGGACAAACTTGACTTCGCTGAGCATATCCAGCTCCCTGAGGATAAACGCTGACACCAGTCCGTCGAAGTTAGCCCGGGTCAGCAACCGGTAGCGTTTGTCGTTTTGCACCATCGCTGTTGCGCCGCCTTTTAATCCATAATTTGTCCGGAATTTGTCCGGAACGGGACTGACACTCTGCATCGGTGCCTGATTTTCGCTGCCGGCCCGGTTTTCCCTGCCGTCAGCGATTTTTTTATTGGTCGCGGCAGGAACGGCGGAGTTGATAACGAATACCACCGTACCGTGAAAGCGAGATGGTTGTTGCGGATAGCCGTTCAGGCCGCCCTGCTGCTGGCAGCGGATAAACTGGCGGCGTTGGTGGGGTTTGACAGCTGGCGGGATTTGCTGCTGGCGCTGGTGGTGATAAATGCGGTTGGCGGGCTGGTGACACCGATCGTAAAACTGCTGGCCCGGCCGTTTTCCATTCTGACGCTGGGGTTGTTCGGCCTGCTTGTGGAACTGGTTATGGGCGTGGCCGCATTCTACCTTGCCCTGTTCGTGACGCCGGGCATGCATGCCGGGGCGGGGCTGCGGTCTCTGGTTGCGGCGCTGGCCCTGTCGCTGCCGAAGCTGTTCATATAGACCGCCGGAAACGGTTATGGCGGGACAGCCGGGGACGGGGCCGCAC
>JAOAFP010000145.1 GCA_026416215.1 Negativicutes bacterium
GCCCTGCAGACTTACACCCTGCTGACGGTGGGCGAGGGTCTGGTCAATCAGATTCCGGCGCTTTTGATTTCGACCGCCACCGGTATCATCGTAACCAGGGCGGCTTCCAAGGAAAGCCTGGGGGCCGACCTGATCAGCCAGATCCTGGTGGGGCACAAGATCTTTTTTATTGCCGCCGGCGTGCTGCTGGTGATGGCGGTGATCCCCGGTCTGCCAGGGCTGCCGTTTGGCGTGCTGGCTGTGGCCGCGTTTGCCCTGGGCTGGATCATCAGGCGGTCGACCAGGGTGGACGTGGAAATGGTGTCGGCCCTGCAGGAGGAGAAGGAAAAGGAAGAGGTGCGCAAGCCGGAAAATATCATCGGACTGCTCAGCATCGACCCAATGGAGCTGGAAATCGGCTACAGCCTGATTCCGATAGTGGATGCGGCCCAGGGAGGGGACCTGCTGGAGCGGATCGTGATGATCCGCCGGCAGTGTGCCACTGAGATGGGGATCGTGGTACCGACCATCCGGATCCGCGACAACATCCAGCTCAAGCCGAGCAGCTACGTGATCAAGCTGCGCGGGATCGAAGTGGCATCAGGCGAACTACTGATCGACCACTTCCTGGCCATGAACCCCGGGTCGGCGGTCGACGATATTGCTGGCATCGAAACGGTCGAGCCGGCTTTCGGCCTGCCGGCGATCTGGATCCAGGAGAGCGATCAGGAGCGGGCGGAAATGCTGGGTTACACCGTGGTTGACCCGGTGTCGGTGCTGGCCACCCACCTAACTGAAATTATCAAGAGCCACGCGGCCGAAATTCTTACCCGGCAGGAGACCCAGGCCTTGGTCGACAATGTCAAGAAGACCCAGCCGGTGGTGGTTGAGGAGCTGGTGCCGGCGATGCTGAGCCTCGGCGACGTTCAGAAGGTTCTGGCTGGATTGCTGCGCGAACGGGTGTCGATCCGCGATATGGTGACCATACTCGAAACCCTGGCCGATCATGCGTCGCTGACAAAGGATACGGAAATCCTTACCGAATACGTCAGGCATGCCTTGGCCCGGCAAATCACCAAACAGTATGTGATCAACAACGTGCTTTACTGCATAACTGTGGATCCCGATCTGGAAACCACGATCGTCCAGTCGGTGCAGAAAAGCGAAAGCGGTTCCTTCGTGGTGCTGGAGCCGGAACAGATGCAGTCGTTTGTGGCCAGTCTCAACAGTGAACTGCCCAAGCTGGCCCGGCTGGGTTATCAGCCGATTGTGCTGACCAACCCGTCGGCCCGGCCGTATTTCCGCCGGCTGACCGAGCGGATGGCGGCCAATCTGGTGGTTCTGTCCTATGCGGAGATCGACAGCGGAGTGGAAATTCAGGCAATGGGGATGGTGAGGATTTAACTTGAAAATACGCAGCTTTACCGGTAAGACCATACAGGAAGCGGTCAATCAGGCCAAACGGGAGCTGGGCAGCGATGCTATCATTCTTCACACCAAACGGATCCGCCAAGGGGGGTTGTTTGGCCTGTTCGGTCGCGACCGGTTTGAGGTTACTGCCGCACTGGACAAGAAGGATGGCAGCGGCCGGGGGCGGCCGGCGTTTGACCGGCGCAGCCTGCGGGTGACGCCGGCTGGGCCGACGGCGGTCCCGCCGACGGCAGCCGATCTTCCTTCATCCGGCGCGGCCGGCGGGGAAACGGCAGTCAGGCACAGCGAACCGGAGTTTCTTCCCCTAGCCGGCGAGCTGACGCGGGAGCCGGTGGTGAAGACCGAGAGCGGAATTCAACAGGAGCTCAACAGCCTGAGGAAGATGCTGGAGAAGGTCCTGTCGTTGAACAGCGGAAAGACCCGCACTACTCCGCTGATGGAACTGCTGCTGAAAAATTGTGTCGCCCAGGAAGTGGCGGAAAAGATTCTTGAACAGTTAGTCGAGGAAACGGCGATCATCAAGGATGAAGCGGAAATACGCCGTCGGCTGGCAGCGCTGATTGCCCACTATTTCCGCCGGGTTGAGGCCATTGAGGTGAAAGAAGGGGCGTGCAAGGTGGTGGCGTTCATCGGTGCGACCGGGGTGGGCAAGACCACCACCATTGCCAAAATTGCCGCCAACTTTGTCGTACGGGGGCACAAGGTGGCACTGGTAACGGCTGACACTTACCGGATTGCAGCCGTCGATCAGCTGAAAACCTATGCCGACATCATTGCCGTTCCGGTGGATGTGGTGTACACTTCGGCCGATGTCAAGGCGGCGCTGCGAAAGCATTCCGACAAGGATCTGGTGCTAATCGACACGCCCGGTCTCAGTCCCAGCAATATGGCTAAACTGGCCGAGCTCCAGTCCATTCTGGCGGTTGAACCATTCATGGAGCTTTGTCTGGTGATCAGCTCGACCACTCACTACCAGGATGCGCTGAACGTCATCGAACAGTTTTCAATCTTCAAACCGCACAAGCTGATTTTCACCAAGGCGGATGAAGCGGTGCGGCTGGGTAACGTTCTAAGCGTGGTGTTCAACTATCCCTGCACGTTGTCTTACCTGACCATGGGTCAGGACGTGCCTGACGATATTGAGGTGGTTGACCCCGCCAAACTGGCGACGATGATACTGAAGGAATAGGCAATGAGGGATCAAGCGTACAAATTACGGCAGATAGTCAAGGGCAGCAATGTGGTGACAAACGTCGACGAAAGCGCCGGACCGGCGAGCGGCGGGCAGCCGGTTGAAGAAATGGTGCCCGATCTCAGCAATCCCCCCCCCGTCCGGCGGCCGCGGATTATAACCGTGACCAGCGGCAAGGGAGGGGTGGGTAAAACCAACATAACGGTAAACTTGGCGCTGGCACTGGCCCAGCTCAATCAGAAGGTAGTGCTGATCGACGCGGACGTGGGTATGGCCAATGTCGACGTGCTGATGAAAATTCGCTGCAATTACGGACTGGTTGACCTAGCATCGCCCGATATTGCCCTCAGTGACGTGGTGACCGACGTTAACGACATCAAAATCGTCTCCGGCGGGCAGAGCCTGATCGGGCTGGGCGACATGGATCACGCCGCCCTACTGACGATTATCGATCGGATTCGCGAACTGGACGAATGGGCTGATTTCATAATTTTTGACACCGGAGCCGGAATAAACCGGAACATCCTCAGTTTCCTGATGGCGGCCGAGGAAATCCTTATCGTGACAACCCCCGAGCCGACGGCCATCACCGACGCCTACACGGTGATGAAGGTCTACACCAAGAGCAACGGCAAGTCCGCCCTCAACCTGATCGTCAACCGGGCGGTAAATGAGGCCGAGGCCAATTTTGTGTCGGAAAAGCTACAGAAAGTGGCAGGCAATTTTCTCGGGGTAAAGCTGATCAATTTCGGCTACGTGAATGATGACAAAGCAGTTCTGGCCTCGGTCAAGGAACAAACGCCGTTCGTCCTGGCTGCTCCCAACTCTCAGGCCTCGGTTTGTATCAAAAACTTGGCCGCCAAGCTGCTGCACGGTGACGAAGCCAAGATGATCAGTCAGCCCAAGGGACTGAAAACCTTTTTCTACAAACTGGTGGGCTGGCGGTAGTGTCGGAGCGTCCCTGGCAGGAAATAGTGAGACCGGGACAGCCGGCGGAGATAATCGTGCCACTG
>JAOAFP010000016.1 GCA_026416215.1 Negativicutes bacterium
GCGTTCAGCCTACCGGTCTGCCAGCCACCAGTCCAGCAGTGACCAGCGCTCGTTTACTGCAACTTTTTCCTCGCCCATCACCCAGTACTGATAATTTCTCCTAATCGACCCGTCCATCTGGCAGCCGGCCAGCCAGTTGTTGACGAAAGCCAGAAAGTTGGCGGTTTCGGCTGCATCTCGCACCGGATAGGCGCAAAACATTCCTTTGCCGATTTCATTGATCAGCAACACTTTGTGTAAGGGGTGGACGATAGTTTCGGCGTAGCCAACCTCGGCGCTGGTGACGTACACGTCGGCCAGCCCCCGCTGAAAGTAGTCCTCGTGCCCGTCCAGCACCACCGTACGCTCGGGCGGCAGGGCGGCCAGCAAAGCCTGATCGACTTCCCGCGGCTCAACGCCAAAGGTCAGACTTCGATCCTTAAGTACCTCGCCGGCCTGGTCATACTTCTGGGCCAGTCCAACCGGCAAAACCAGCGCCGGTTGAAGCATTAGGTAGGGAGTGGAGTAATCTATCCCCAATTCATTGATCCGGCGGGGAACCAGCCCACTCATCACGATATCAACCTTTCCCCCGGCCAGGCATTCATCCACCTGGTCGAGCAGGACCGGATAAAACTCCAGCTGGCGCACCCCCAGTTCACGGGCCAGATCATGGGCCATGGCGATGTCAAAGCCCGCCAGCTGCCCGCGCTCGTTTACAAAGGCGAACGGCACTTCCTCGGCCACATAGCCCACCCGCAGAGTCTTGGTGCTGACAATTTGCCTGAGCAAATCCTCACCGGCCGGCCGCGGTGTCAGCCGGTCCACCTCCCCTTCGTCCCCGGTCCTGACCGTTATCTCCCTGTACAGCCCCTGACCGGCAATATGCAGATTCATCAGCTTCTGCCTGGCTGAATTATCGTCGGACAGGACGCTGGCGAACAGGTGATTCATCCCGAAGATGGCCCCGGCATAAACCACCAGGCACAAAACAGCGTTCACTCCCAGTACTGGCCACGATAGCCGCTGCAGTCCGGCAATCGACACATAGCATATGATCACCCCGCAGATCACAAATGCCGCTATGTTGGCGTGGAAAAAATAATTGAGAAAGTTGTGGATCAGCATGAACAGACTGTACGCCTTGTCTGGCAGATCGGCAATTTTCAGGAAAAATGGCATGATCGAGGCCGCCGATCCGAACATGGTCGGCAATCCGGCGATGTACAGCACGATGTCCCGGCTCAGGGACTGGACCTGACCGTAATACCAGGTGGCAAACTGGACAAAAAACAGCACCATGAATTTGTAGCTGGCCGGAACCACCCAGATCAGCGGCAAAACCATATCAATCAGTTGCTTCCGCCATTGTCGCTGTTCTTCGCCAACCGCGGCATTTTCCGGCAGTTCATCGTGAAATCGGTGCATGCTGTTATATATCAGCGGCAGGGCAGCAAACACGTTGCCAGTCGAAAAGGACAGCAATAACGACGGCATCATGCAGTCAAACAGTCGCCGCCAGCCAACCGGGGTCGTGCTCACCACCAGGGCCGGGAAGACCAGCAGGGTGATAAATACCAAATAAAAAATCGCCGGCACGACATACACCAGCGTCCCCTTCAAGTTGGAAAAGTCGATCGTCCCGGACACATAGGCGGTAACTGCCAGCATGCCGAATGGCAGCGAGCGCATCACGTTGTCGTTCAGCCGTTCCATAAGCTCGCCAAGAAACTTGGTGCCACGAAGAAAACCCTGTTTGTCCTTCATCCCGATCAGGGTAATGCCGACCAGTAGACAGAACACCACAATCGCCGGCAGATTGCCGACCGCCAGCGAGTTGAACGGATTTGCCGGAACAAACATATCAACCAGATCGACCTTCAGTTCGCCGCCAGCCGCCGGATTGTAAAACGTGGCCGGACCTTTGACCGGAAATGACAGGGGCAGGAAAAACGAGAAAATCATGCTGGGAATCCAGAGCAGCACAAGGGCGATCACCACTTTCTTCCCCACCAGCCGGGCCATTTCGCCCGACATTCCCCCGATCGCATTGATGATCGCAATTATTATGTAGGGCATAATCGCGATCTGGGCAAACTGGATGAACAACCGGCTGACATCAGCCAGAATCGCACACCGTCCGCCAAAAACCAGGCCGATTACCAGCCCGGCTGCTGTAGCCAGATAAATCTGCCGGGCCAGGGTCAGCCGCCTGAGAAACCCGATCATTTGCGCCCAATCTCCTTTCCGTTCGGACTTTCCGGCTGCACCGCCGTCCGGCTCAGGCCGGGATGAAAACCATCCTCAGGGCTGTCGCCACAGGTCGAGATAATCGCCGGGCTCGCCGGTCATAATCAGATACCCGTCAGTGCCGGCACCCGGCCAGCGCCATACCTTCCGCTCAGGGCTGCCACCGCTGAGATCCTGCGGTTCAGCCCCGGTGTAACCGGACATCAGCCTTGCCACCGCATCGAGGTCGTAAACCCTGCCGGTCAGCAGCACCCGGCACATTCCGCTCCCGCCGAACCAGATTTCAGCCCGGTCAACCGCCATGCCCGGCAACCGGTCAAACTGCCAGGCAGCGACATCGGCCGCGTAAGCCTGACACTGGTAATATCGCTCACCAGCGTAGACCAGGCCGGACAGTTCGCCGGGCTGTTTGCCCCAGGGCAGATGCAGGGCGTCGGCTGAGCCGCCGGTTGCAACTCCGTTCAGCGCCATCACCAGCCCCAGCACCAGAAAGATAGATCCGGATCCAATCCGGTACCCGTTCACGCCACACCCCCGATCAAACCCGTTTCCCCCGGCAAATCAGCAGACAGCGGCCTCCCCGGCCGGTCCGGCAACAGCCGCTGTCCATTCTGTCAGCCGTCCGGCTGATCAGACCACTCCCTGGGCCATCATCGCCTCGGCCACTTTTTTGAATCCGGCAACATTGGCTCCCAGCACCAGGTTGTCCCTGCGGCCATACTCAACGGCCGCCTGACTGCTGGCCACGTAAATGTTTTTCATGATCCGCCTCAGCTTTTCGTCCACTTCCTCAAATGTCCAGGACAGCCGCATGCTGTTCTGCGACATTTCCAGGGCCGAGGTGGCTACCCCGCCGGCGTTGGCCGCCTTGGCCGGACCGAACAGCACGCCGCCCTGGAGGAAAATTTCCGTGCCTTCAAGGGAAGTGGGCATATTGGCCCCCTCGGCGACCACCCTGCAGCCATTCTTGACCAAAGTCTGGGCCGATTGGGCGTCAATTTCATTCTGGGTGGCGCAAGGCAGGGCCACATCACATGGTACGTTCCATATTCCCGTCCAGCCGGGATGGTATTCGGCGGCGGGCCGGTGCTTTACATACTCGCTGATCCGCTTGCGTTCAACTTCCTTGAGCTGTTTTACGATGTCGAGATCGATCCCGCCGGCATCGTAAACGTACCCGTTGGAGTCGCTCATCGCGACAATTTTTGCCCCCAGTTCCATCGCTTTCTCCGTGGTGTAGATCGAGACGTTGCCAGACCCCGAAACCAGGACGGTCTTGCCCCGCAGCGAATCGCCATGGTCATTCATCATCTCCTCGGTAAAGTAGACCAGACCGTAACCGGTGGCCTGTTTGCGCACCAAACTGCCGCCGTAGATCAGGCCTTTGCCGGTCAGTACGCCGGCCTCGCAGGCCCCGGTCAGCCGCTTGTACTGACCATACATATAGCCTATCTCCCGCGCCCCCACGCCAATATCCCCGGCCGGCACGTCGATATCCTGGCCTATATGCCGGTACAGCTCAGCCATAAAACTTTGGCAGAAACGCATAACTTCCCCGTCCGACTTGCCTTTGGGATCAAAGTCCGAACCACCTTTGCCCCCGCCAATCGGCAGGCCGGTCAGCGAATTTTTGAAAATCTGCTCAAAACCAAGAAATTTTATTATCCCGACGTTGACCGACGGGTGAAAACGCAGCCCCCCCTTGTACGGTCCGATCGCACTGTTGAACTGAACGCGAAACCCCCGGTTGACCTGAACCCGGCCGCTGTCGTCCACCCAGGGAACCCGGAAGATAATTTGCCGCTCCGGTTCCACCAGCCGCTCCACGATCCCCTCTTCGATGTATTCAGGGTGACGTTCGAGAACTACCGCCAGCGAATCGAGCACTTCCCTGACCGCCTGGTGAAACTCCGGTTCATTGGCGTTGCGGGCCACCACCCGCTGGAACAGGTCATCGCAGTACTGCCTGGCATTGCTGTACATTTTCCGATTCCTCCCTAATCTTTATTGTCACCGGAAATTTATTACCGGTAGATCCTGCCGGTGAAATTACGCCCGTCAAGCATAACGGTGAAAGGCCGTTCACTCCTGACCAGCTTGACAAATTCAGTTTCGGCCGCCGCCGGCTGCTCATTCAGCCATTGCCAGTCTATCGCGCACCGGCTGTCGCGATGGCGGATGTGGAAGTATCCCATATTCATCGATGTCAGGTTGTGGAAAAAATGGCTGCCGAGTGACGGCTCGGGCCGCAACTTCTCGGTGTCGGCCTCGATGATCACCATGGCCTGCGACATCTGCGCCCAGGTCAGGGGAATGCCCAACCAGGGGTCAGCCGTTCCCAGCCGGCCAAACCCAATCAGAATGCAGCGGCGCTTTTCTTCGGCCAGCTTCGCATTGAGCCTGCCAATCTGCTCAGCCACCTCCCGGCTCCTGGCCACGTCGAACTTATCCGGTTTTACCACTATTATATCACGGAGGTCGTCAAACACAGCGTTACCCACCGTGTGCCCGCTGCGGCACAGCTCGGGACGGTTGTCGTCAAACCGCATGAACAGGGCTTCCCGCTGACCGACCATCGGCCGGACCTGAAGGAAAAAAAATTCCGCCCCGTTTCCGTCCGGTTCGATATTGACGGCAAACTCTATCTCGACGTCCCCGGCAAACGATTTTTTGGCGATGGCCAACAAAACTTTTATCACATCGTTCAGCGGCGGCCGGCCGTACTTGAGAACCGGGGCGAAGGTCACCAGTTTGGGCCCGGCCCGGGTGACGTTGTCGTAAATGCGCTCGCTCTCGGAGCAGAAAGTGCTTCCGACATGACGGAGTACGCCATCGGCCAGCGCCCGATCCAGAGTCAGCCTGATATAAGCAGCATTTTCATCAATATTCAGACGACATTCGCTGTCGGTCAGGGGAACCGCATAGAACTCAGTCTGCGAATTTTCGAAAAACTCCCGGGGATTGTTGTAGCAGGGACTGGTCCGCGGATAGGCCGGCGAGTAGCGGTACACCCTTTCTCCCTCGACCACCGCCCGCCCCAGTCCTAAGGCCAGGCTCACCGTCCCGTCCTCCGGCCTGCTGGGGTGAAATGGGTAAAAGTTGTACGACTGCGCCACGCCGGACAGGGTCGGGTAGAAGGCGTCGCCGTGCCGTCGCCCTGCCAGTTCCTGGATCAACACCGCCATTTTCTCTTCTTCGATGCGTATCCCGGCATTCTTGGCGTAATGACGGGGAGACTGGTAGTAAACCGAGGCGTACACCAGCTTCACCGCATCCTCCAGCTGCTTTAGCCGGACTGCCCGGTCAGGGTGGCTATTGGCCAGCACGTAGGTCCGGTATATGCCGGCAAACGGCAGAACCCGCGAGTCCTCGAGAATGCTCGACGACCGCACGATCAGCGGGCAGTCCATATAGTCGATCATGATTGCCAGATTGTCGCGGGCCGCCGCCGGTAGCCTGGCCTCGAGAAACCGTCGGGCTATCTCTTCCTCGTCGTCAATGCCTATTACCTCGGCACAGCTGAAATTGTCGGCCATAAACTGGCTGTAAATGTCGCTGGCGATAACCACCGAACGGGGAATCATTATCTTGATGTTGGGATACTTGTCGGCCAGACCGGTTTCAGACAGCAGCGACTTGATGAAGGCAATGCCGCGGGCCTTGCCGCCCAGCGACCCGCTGCCCAGCTTGATGAACGCATTTTCCATTTCCTTTTTGGAAAAACTTTCAAAGTCAAGTATAACCCCGCTCTGGAAACTCTGAAAGTACTCCTTGAGGATGGTCAGTACCTGCTGCCGTCCCACCTCACGGTCCGGATAATCGTCGGAG
Source organism: Negativicutes bacterium (assembly GCA_026416215.1). Classification (GTDB taxonomy): domain Bacteria; phylum Bacillota; class Negativicutes; order SKW292; family SKW292; genus SKW292. The sequence goes on from JAOAFP010000016.1 coordinate 6,058, forward strand.
TTCAGGGCCAGCAGTTTTTCTGCCACTTCAAACTCGGTGCGGGCGCGGAACCAGGTGGAAAAATGGTTGCGTGAAGCGTGGTAGTACAGGCTTTCGGCCGGCAGCCACTGAATAATCCTCTCCATTTCGGTGACGTCACTGGCCTCGGCGATCTGCTCACCACTGGGATAGCGAAAAATAAACGAGCCAAATCCGTAGTACTTATGGATATAGTCCTTAAAGTCCTGGGCCAGACTGCAAGAGTTCTTGTCGATGAACGCCACTCCGCTTTTCTCGGCCCTGTCCCGGTTTTCAGTCTCCCATGACTGCAGCAGGAAATTCACCCCCGGAATCAGCCGCCGGGCATAATCGGACAGCTTGAATCCGGCATCGGCCACCGTTTCGCCGCCACGGGGGAACCGCACGTCGGAAATGATCCCCAGCAGGTTGTGCCGGTACTCCTCAATAACCTTGACCGCCTGTTCGTAGTTTTCGGCCAGAAGTATCTTGGGCCGCATCCGCACCCGCTGCAGTCCGTGGCTGGCATTCATCGCGTGCTGAACCAGGTAACGGGTCTGACGAAGGATCTCGGTGTAGAGGATGGGCAGCAACTGGGAATAGTACGCCGGCTCATCCTCCACCACCAGTATAACCTGGACGCCAAATTTGCTGTCGTCGGCAACGTTGCGGCTGTCTTCTACCGATTTGACGATTGCAAACAGAATTTTGCTGTCGCCCGCCCAGTAAAATACCCGGTCAATATGGGCCGACCGCCGCACCCGCTCGATAGCCGCCGCCGACAGCCGCTCGTACGACAACAATACCACCGGCATCTCGGGATAGGCCAGCTTAATCTCCCGCTCGACGGCAAATTCGTCGATGTCGTTGTGCCGGAACATAGTAATTACCAGTGTATAGGTCTGGCTTTTCAGTTCATTCAGGGCAGCCGTCAGGCCTGATACCCTAGTCAGCTGGGGAATGAAGGGAATGCTGAGGTCGGCGAAATGATGATAGATCTGCTCGTACAGTCCGCCATCTTCCTCGAGGACAAATCCGTCGTAGGCCGTGGACACCAACAGGATGTTGGTTACCCGGTACTTATTCAGTTCAAGTCCGCTTATCAACCGTTTGCGTCTTATTGTTACCGCCATTTCCCCTCCTCAGCCGGCCGCCCCCGTCTTCCGCTATTCCGTCGCTCCGGCCTCGCCCCCCCAGCGGTTGAACAGGCGCTGCCGCCAGCCGGCCCGGCCGGCCGCCGCCGGCCCCGCAACTGGTTCAGCCGGTCGAACGTCAAGTAGAAAACCGGCGTTATGTAAAGGGTAAACAACTGCGAAAACACCAGTCCTCCGACCACCGCGATCCCCATGGTCATCCGCGATTCGCCACCGGCGCCGAATCCCAGTGCCATTGGCAGCGCCCCCAGGATGGCGGCCATGGTCGTCATCATGATCGGCCGGAATCTGGTCAGGCAAGCCCGGTGAATGGACCGGGCCGGCGGCAACCCTTCCCGCCGTTCCAGCTCGAGGGCAAAATCAATCATCATGATCCCGTTTTTCTTGACTAGCCCGACCAGCATAATTATACCGATATAAGCGTACAGATCCAGTTCTTTGCCGAAGAGGCCAAGGGCCAGCAACGCCCCGAATCCGGCTAGGGGCAGGGCGGAAAAAATGGTCAGCGGGTGGATAAAGCTTTCATAGAGAATTCCCAAAATGACGTAAATCACGAAAATGGTGGCAAACAGCAACAGGCCAAGATTGGCGAACGACTGCTGCATGGTGGCCGTGTCGCCGTCAAAACGGTAGCTAATTTCCCGCGGCAGCTTCTGCTGGGCGGTCTGCCTGACCGCCGTCACCGCCTCTCCCAGTGAATAGCCGGTCTGGGGGTTAAAAAACACGGTGTTGGAAATCAGCTGGTTGCTGTGATTGACCCGGATCGGAGTCAGTGACTGGCTGACCTCGGCCACCGCTGTCAGCGGCACGGCGCTGCCGTCAGCGGCCCGCAGGTAGATCTGCCTCAGGGTCTCAGGGTTGTATTCGTAGCGCGGTAGCCATTCCGACCATACGTTGTACTGATTGGTGCTGCCGTAAATGGTCGAGAAGTTGTCCGGACCATAGCCAGCGTATATGCTCTGCATGGCCTGGCGCAGGCTGATCCCCAGCAACTGGGCTTTGTCTTTGTTAAAGTTAACGGTGAGCAGCGGCATCTTCACCGCTGAATCGCTGTTGATGTCGGTCAGTTTCGGATTTTTGCCCAGTTCGTCGAGCATCAGCTGACAGTAATGGGTTAACTGGTCAAAATCAGCGGCCATCATCGTAAACTGGCCGGCAGTGGCGCTGGGCCGGCCGCCGGTGACCACCGGCGGCGGGTTGAGCACGGTAACCTTCAGGCCGACAATGTTGGCAAACTTGCGCCGCCAGTCGCCCAGCATTTCGTTAAGCGGACGCCGGCGAACGCCCTTGTCGCGCAGTGCTACCACCATCATCCCGCTGTTGGGTTGCTGCACCATGGAAACCACCTTCTCAGTGTCGGGATCGTTATGGACTATATCCATCACCGCCAGCTGCTTTTCGTGAAGGTAGTCATACGATGACCAGTCGGCTGCCTGGGTGAAAATCAGGAGAAAGTTCTGATCCTCGCTGGGAATGAACCCTTTGGGGGCCGCCACAAACAGTCCGACCGACGCCACCAGCATAATTGCCACAAACCCCAGACCGATTTTTTTGTGGTTGAGCATGAAGGCCAGGCTGCGGCCGTAAAGGCTGGCAGCCGCATTGAATCTGTCCTCCAGCCACCAGTACAGCCCCCGGCTGCCTGCCGGTCGGTTATGGCGCCGCAGCAGGTAGCGGCACATCATCGGGGTCAGCGTCAGGGAGATGAATCCAGAAAGCAGAATGGCCGACGCCAGCACCATGGCGAATTCGTGGAACAGCCGGCCAATCATCCCCGGCATGAACAAAATCGGCAAAAATACTGCCACCAGCGACAGGGTCATCGACAGTACAGTAAAACAGATCTCACGCGAGCCGTTGAAAGTGGCCTCCACCACCGGTTCTCCCATTTCCACCCGACGGACGATATTTTCCGTCACCACCACCGCGTCATCCACCACAAATCCCACCGCCAGGACCATAGCCATCATCGACATCATGTCGAGGCTGAAATCGCTCAGGTACATGACGGCAAACGTGCCAATGACCGATAACGGCACCGCAACCGCCGGAATGACCGTCGACCTCGCCTCACGGACGAACAGGAACACTACCAGCACCACCAGCACCACAGCGATAAGCAGCGTGATCATAACATCGTGAAAGCTTTGCTTAATGTACAACGACTGATCGTTCATTACGTCGATGGCGATCGACTCCGGCAGCATGTTTTGAATCTGCGGCAGCTTGGCCCGGACGTCGTCGGCTATCTGAACGATGTTGGACCCCGGCTGCTTATAGATCATCATGTTGACCGCCTTTTTGTAGCCATCTCGGTCAGCATAGTCAACCCTGGCCCAGTAGTTGTCAACCGAGTCGATGGCCTGCCCGACATCACTCAGCCGGACGGGCACCCCATCCCGGACCGCCACCACCATCCGGTTGTAGTCATCGGCAGTGCTGGCCGGCAGGTTGGACAGGATGCTGAACGACTGTTGCCGGCCGTAGACAGTGCCGCCGGTGGTGGTTACATTGTTATTGTCCAGAGCGGCGGTAACCTGTTCGGCCGACAGCCCGAGACTGGCCAGTTTGTCCGGGTTGAGCTGGATCCGCACCGCCGGCTTCTGGGCGCCCCCTCCGCCCACACTGCAGTTGGCCACCCCATTGACGGTAGCGATCTGGGGCACCACGTAGGCGTCGACATAGTTGTAGATCTGCGACATGTTGAGAATGTCGGAGCTGAAGTTTATATACATGATCGCCCGGTCGGCCGGATTGCTTTTATTGTAGCTGGGCGGCGACGGCATGTCGCTAGGCAGGAAGCGGTTGGCGGCATTGATGGCGGTGTTCACGTCCAGTGCCGCTCCGTCGATCTCGCGGGACAGATCAAAAGTCAGGGTGATTGATGTCCGGCCGATGCTGTTTTGTGATATCATCTGGGTCAGCCCGTTGATCTGCGAGAACTGCTTCTCCAGCGGCAGGGCGACATCGGCCGCCATTTGCAGCGGGCTGGCTCCCGGCAGCGAGGCCGATACCACGATGGTCGGGTAATCGACGTTAGGCAGCTGGGCAATCGGCAGGTGGCGAAACCCCATCACCCCGAACACCAGCAGGCAGACCATGACCAAAGTGGTCATAACCGGCCGCCTGATCCAGATCGCCGACAAGTTCATGGCTGCTGGTCCCCGCTGCTATCGCCGGCGATTTTTACCGGACTGCCGTCCCTGAGGCCCATCAGCCCGTCGGTGGCAATCATTTCACCGTCGGTCAGACCGGACTTAACCACTAGAGTATCGCCCACCTTGCGGCCGATGGCAATTTTCCGGGCCGACACCCGGTTGTCGCTGCCCACCACAAATACCGTGCCCTCGCTGTCGCTGCTTACGATTACGGCGGTTGCCGGCACGGTCAGGGCATTTTCCTCCCTGCCCAGCGTCAGCACCACTGAGCAGAACTGACCGGGGAACAGCCTTCCCGACCGGTTGGCAAATTCCGCCCGCAGCTTCAGCGAGCCGGTGTTGGCCGTTACCTGATTGTTGAACGCCACCAGACGGCCGTCATCAGCCAACAGCTGGTCGTTGCCGTCGTAAAGGCTGACCTGAACCTGCTCCTGACTTGCGCTCAGTGCGCCGAGGTACTGTTCGGGCACGGCAAAATCGGCATAAATCGGGGCAATCTGGTTGATGGTGGCAATCTGGCTGACGTTGGCGGTCACAATATTGCCCGGGTAGACCTGTATGTAGCCGATCTTCCCGCTGATCGGCGCAGTTATGGTGCAGTAGCCGAGATTGATGTTGGCTAGGTCGAGCTGGGCCTGGGCGTTGTCAGTCCCGGCCTTCTGCCGGTTAAGATCGGTCAGAACCGCTTCGTAATCCTGGTACGAAATCGCTCCCTGGGCCAGCAGCTGTTTATACCGCTCAAACTGGTCGCGGCTGTAGGCCAGTTGACTCTGCTGCATCTCCAGGCCGGCCCGGGCCTGTTCAACCGCCGCCCGAAACGGTGCCGGGTCAATGGCGGCCAGGATTTGCCCCTCGCTGACCATCTGCCCGTCGCGGAAAAATACCTCCTGCAGTTTGCCGGTGACCTGCGGCGTCACCACTACGCTGCGGGCCGCCGCCAGATTGCCTACTGCCCTGACCGTTACCGGCTGACTCTGTTGCTTTACCCGGCCCACGTTAACCGTCACCGGCGGTGTGCCAGCTGGCCGCTGCTCACCGCAGCCGGTCAGCACTATCCCGGTCACCGTCAGCACTGTCATTAAGGCCGCAATTGTCAGTCGCCGCATTTTCCTTCTCCTGTTCATTTCTGTCCGGTTAAAAATTCGCGGTATGTCCAGTTCTCCCTGTCAATTTTAGCCGGTTCCGGACAGGATGGCATTAAAATCCGGTTAAAATGCCGCTTCGCGACAGGATAACCGCATTCCCCGTGAAAGCAGCCGCCCGTGGCGGCACCTGCCGTAATTACCGGCCAAGGAGTCCCTTATGGATGGAATCACCCTGTGTCTGGTGCTAAACGAGCTGCGCCAGCTAATTGTAAACGCCAGAATGGTCAGGATCTATCAGCCGGCGGACACCAGCCTGCTTTTCCGCCTGCTGGCGCCGGACGTCGGCAAAATCTGGCTGACCCTCGACACTGCCGGCGGCTTTCCCCACTTTCGCCTTGGCGACCGGCCCGGCGAGCGGGGAAGCGAACACCCTTCCCCGTTCTGCATGGTTCTGCGCAAACGGCTGGAGGGCGGAACGGTGGTGGCAGTCGATCAGTACAATCACGACCGGGTCTGTAGCTGGGAGGTCATAAGTCGCGACCAGTCCGGCCATCTCTGTTCCCACCGGCTGTGGCTGGAGCTGATGGGCAAGCACAGCAACGCTGTCCTGACCGATGAGCAAGGTATTATCATCGATTGCCTGCACCACGTTGCTCCAGGCATTTCCCCCGGCCGTCTGCTGCTTCCCCGCCACCGCTATCAGCCCCCCGTCGGGCAGCGAATGTCGATCAGCCGGTTCTCCCTGGCCGATCTGGCCGCCGCGCTCAGATCCGAACAGCCTCTCGCCGGTTGCCTGCTCGCCGCCTTCTGGGGGCTTAGCCCGGCGGCCTGCAACAACATCTGCCAGCTGGCCGGCCTGCCCGGTCAGCTGCCTGCCGCCCGTCTGGAACCGCCGGATATCGCATCGCTGGCCGAAGCCATTGCTGACTGGGCCGCCATCCTCGCCACCCCTCCCCCCTACCGTCTGTCAGCCGTCTGTGACGACAACGGCAAGCTAATCCAGATCACCCACCTTTCTCCCAGTCAGCTCCCTCATCTTTCCCTTTATCAGTGGCAGCATTTCTCCTCTGCCGTCGACGCCGCCGGGTTTGCCGCCGCCACCCGGGCCCGCTACCGGCCGCCACGCCAGCAGCAGATTCTGCAGCTGCTCGACCGGCTGTGCAGACGGACCCGGCGAAAGATTGAACTGCAGGAAGCCGAGCTGCAGGAAGCGGCTGACGGCGAAAAATTCCGACGCTTCGCCGATCTGCTCCTGGCCGGCCAGCCGGCTATCGTCGCCGGTCAGACCGCCGTCATGGTGGCTGATTACTTCAGCGGCGACCACCCGCCGCCAACAGTGCCGGTTCCGGTCGACCCGGCCTTGTCGGTGGCCGATAACGCCGCCCGCTACTATCGTCAGTTTGCCAAAGCCAGGCGGGCCAGCAGCGCAATCGCCCGGCAGCTGGAAACCAGTCACCGGGAGCTGTTGTGGTTGGAAAGTCTGCTTATTGCCTGCCAGCAAGCTGACTCGCCCGAAATTGTCGAGGAGATCGTCTGGGAGCTGCAACAGGCCGGCCACCTGCCGAAAACTGCCGTCCACCGCCACTCACCCCCCCCCTCCGCTCCCATGACCTTCACCAGCCCCGGCGGGTTCACCGTACTGGTCGGCCGCAATAACCGACAGAATGAACAGGTCACATTTCGCCTGTCCCGCCCCGGGCACGTATGGCTGCACGCCCAGAAGCTGCCGGGCAGTCACGTAATCCTCCAGTGCCCGCTGGATCGGGCCACGGCCGCCGATCTGGCATTTGCCGCCAATCTGGCCGCCTGGTTCAGCAAGGGGCGGGGTGCGGCCACCGTCGCCGTCGATTACACCGCCCGCCATCAGGTGAAAAAGATGGCCGGGGCAAAGCCCGGCCTAGTCACCTATCACAATTTCCGGACCATCACTGTCCGACCGGCCCCTCCCTGATCAGTCCGCAGTTCTGCCAGTTATACCCTGCCAGTTGCTCCCGCCGGCGGCGAAACTGGCTACTGTCGAGAGCATCCAGCAGCTGTCCGGTCCACCAGTCCTCACCGTCGTCCAGCCAGACCAGATCGTAGCTCTCCTCAGCCAACGGCAGAAAATCACAGCCGGCGGCCGCCGCAGCCTGGGCAATAGCCAGCCCGCAGTCGGCGGCACCGGTGGCAACCGCCACCGCCACCGCCGTGTGCGACCCGACCTCGTGGCGGTAACCGATAACCGAGCTGACATCCACGCCAGCCTGCCGGCCAAGGTAGTCGAGTAGTTGCCGGGTCCCGGTTCCCCGCTGCCGGTTGACCAGCCGTAGCCCCGGTCTGCCCAGATCGGCCAAACCAAGGATCCGCAAAGGATTGCCGGCGGGCACCACCAGCCCCTGTTCTCGCTCAGCCAGACGCACCATCTTCCATTTTTTGCCGTCCAGCACCGACCGTACGGCGTTTTGGTTGTAGCTGCCGTCTTCCTCGTCAAGAATGTGAACGCCGGTCAGGTGACAGTAGCCATGGGACAGGGCCGCCAGCCCACCATGACTGCCGCGGTTGATAATCGCCAGCCGCAGGTGGATGCTGGTCAGCACCTGGGCCAGCACCTGCACGGCCAGGTCATGGCTGCCGACTAGAAAAACCGTCCGCCGCCACCACCGCAGCCGATCCGCCCGGCAGTATACCAGTGGCACCCCATCACCGGCCGCCACTCCGGCCCGGTGGCGTTCAATCACCGCATAGCCGTCCCCCTCGGCCAGGGGAGTTATCATACCTGCTCCCCGTGGCAGCGGCCAGACTGTGAGCTGCCGGTGCCGGTAACCGGCCACCACCCGCACAAACTCGTTCACTCCCGGCGTCGAATGCACCGCCTGGCCGCATACCGCCACCCGGTCACCGGGTTCCGCCCGGCGGTCGCACAACGGCCGGAGAAAAATCTCTGCCGCCAAAAAACAAGACCCGGGATAACCGGGCAGACCCAATACCGGCTTACCGGCCACTCTCCCGATAATCACCGGCCTGGCTGGGCGGATGTCCACCCCGTGGACTAGCACCTCGCCCGCCCCGGCCACGATATCGGCGGTAAAATCAGCGTTGCCGGCCGATGTGCCGGCGATTATCGCCACCGCATCAAGATCGTCCGGCAGATGATCCAACCGCCGCCGCAGATCGCCGGGCCCGGCCGCCGGTGGCATGATCAGCGGCTGCCCCCCCCATTCCTCGACCAGCCGGGCAATCATCGGCGTGTTGCTGTCGATCACCTCGCCCGGTCCGGCCTCAACCGTATTGACGATTTCCGGCCCGCTGGCCACAATCCCGATTCTGGCCCGGCGCACCACCTCGACCTCCGCCCAGCCGCCAACCAGCAACCGGGCAATATCAGCCGCCGCCAGCACCTGCCCGGCCGCCGCCAGCCAGTCGCCACCGGCCACATCTTCGCCGATCTGCCGCACATTTTGAAACGGCCTGGCCGGAGCGATTATTTCCGCCCGGCCATCCGACAAAAACTCAACCTCTTCCGCCCGGATCACGGCATCGCAGCCGTCCGGCAGAGGCTGGCCGGTATTAACCACCTGCGCCCGAAGCCGCTGGGGAGTGTACTCATCAGCATCCTGGCACCCGGCACTGGCCACGGCAATCCCGTCCATGGCTGCCGCCGGATAGTGAGGGTGGTGCCGGCAGGCCTGATAATCACGGGCCAGCACCCGGCCACCAGCCGCTACCGTAGCCACCGTTTCCACACCGGTCGGCGGCCACAGCTGCCGCCACACCGCCTCAGCCTCCTCCAGCCTTGTCACCCGGCCGAACCGCCGGCCGTGGTAGCCTACCAGGGAATCACCCATACCCTCTCACCCCGCTCGTAACCGGTAGCCGCCGCCGGCACGTGTACCAAACCGGCTGTCTGGGCCGGCCGGACCACCAGTCCGGACTTGATCGGCAGAGGCGTCGCCCGCCAGTCGACTTCCATCTGTTCGGCGGTCAGCCTGACCGGCACAAAATCGTCGCGGCCAACCTCCGAAGTCAGCCGGCCATCCAGCTTTGCCGGCACGGTCAGTGGTTCATCCCTCCTAAACAACGGCTGCAACAGTGTGCGTAGGGTAACGGCCATGGCCAGAGGATGTCCGGGCAGACAGAACACCGGCTTTCCGTTTATACGGGCCGCCATGGTCGGCCTTCCCGGCCTGACTGCCACGCCGTTGAACAGCCACTCCCCCCCGGCCCGTTCCACCGCCGCAGCCGACAGATCACAGCTGCCCACCGAACTACCACCGGAAAACAGCACCAGATCCGCCAGGGCCACCGCCCGCTCTAGCGCTCCGGCCAGGCTGTGCGGACAGTCGGCAATGATCCCCAGACTTTCCACCTCCCAGCCTGCCTCGGTCAGAAACCGCCGGAGCAGGAAACCGTTGACATCGTACACCTGGCCGGCGAACAGCGGCCGGCCGGCCGGCACCAGTTCGTCGCCGGTGGAAAAAATCGCTGCCCGCATTCCGGTCCGAACCGCTATCTCGCCAATTCCGGCCGCAATCATCGCTGCCACCGTCCGCCAGCCCAGCCGGCATCCGTCCGCAGCCAGCGCCTCGCCCTCCCGGCAGTCTTCACCGGCCTGAATAAGATTTTCCCTTAGATTAACCGGCCTGACCAACGCCACGTTGTGAACATCGACCAGCCAGCAGTCTTCCTCCATCGCCACCCCGTCCGCCCCAGCCGGCAGCATTGCTCCGGTTGCCACCTTCGCCGCCTGTCCGGGGGCCAGCGTCAGCTGGCAGTCTTCGCCCACCGCAACCTGACCGGCAACCCGCAGGACGGCCGGGCAGCTGTCGCTGGCCGCCACTGTGTCGCCGACCCGCACAGCGTAGCCGTCCACCGTGGCCCGAACAAAACCTGGCACTGCCATCCTGGCCGTCACAGCCCCGTCGATTATTTGGCCCGCCGCTTCGGTCACCGGCACCGTCTGCCGCCGGCCGGACCGGAACAGCCCGGCGGCCAGCCCCTCGACAATCCGGCGGGCCTCCTCCCAACTGACAAAATTCTTGCCGTAAATTTCCATCCTGCTACCTGGGCTCTACCATCAATGCCGGCACGACCAGACGATCGTACTCTTCCCGGCTGACGTATCCCAGCTGCATAGCCGCCTGCCGGAGGGTAAGGCCGTTTTCCGCCGCCAGATGGGCAATTTCACTGGCCCGGTCGTAACCGATTGCCGGACTGAGGGCTGTCACCAGCATAAGCGACTGCTCAACGAACTGGGCGATGCGCTGACGATCGGCCCTGAGGCCGCTGACCGCCCGCTCGGCAAAACTGGTCAGTCCGTCGGCCAGCAGCCTGATCGATTGCAACAGGTTGTAAATCAGGACCGGCTTGTAAACGTTCATTTCCAGAATTCCGCCCGCCCCGGCCAGACTCACGGCGTAGTCGTTGGCCATTACCTGCACTGCTATCATCGTCAACACTTCACACTGGGTGGGATTGACCTTGCCCGGCATGATCGACGAGCCCGGCTCATTGGCCGGAAGCTGCAACTCGCCGATGCCGGCCCGCGGACCACTGGCTAGCAGCCGGATGTCGTTGGCAATTTTATAGACTGACACCGCCAGAGTCTTGAGACAGCCCGACAGCTGGACAAGGCTGTCGTGTGCCCCCTGGGCGGCGAACCGGTTGTCAACCACCGTCAACGGCAAACCGGTCAGCTCGGCCAGCCTGGCTACTGCCAGCCCGGCAAATCCCGGCCAGGAGTTAATTCCGGTGCCAACTGCCGTGCCCCCTAGGGTCAACTGGCAAACCTCGGGCAGAACCCTCTCGATCCGCTGGCCGCCGGCGGCCAGCATCGCTGCGTAACCGGAGAACTCCTGTCCCAGGGTCAGCGGGGTGGCATCCATCATGTGAGTGCGTCCCACCTTGACCACGCCGTTCCACTCGGACGCCCTGGCCGCCAGTTCCCGCTGCAGCCTGCCCACTGCCGGCAGCAACCGCCGGCAGACGGCTTCCACCGCCGCCAGATGCATGGCGGTGGGGAATACGTCATTGGTGGACTGGGACATATTCACATGGTCGTTGGGGTGAACCGGACGCTTGCTGCCCAATGGCTGACCTGTCAGCTGCGAACAGCGGTTGGCAATCACTTCGTTGACATTCATATTCAGCTGGGTGCCGCTGCCGGTCATCCATACCTTAAGGGGAAACATCCGGTCGTGCCGGCCGTCGACAATTTCCCGGCAGGCGATGACAATCAGCTCCGCCAGCCCGTCCGGCAACCTGCCGCCCAGTTGGTTGGCCTCGGCACAGGCCTGCTTGATCTGGGCCATGGCCCGGATCAGTTCGCGGGGCATCAACTCATCGCCAATGGCAAAATTAACTATAGCCCGCTGGGTCTGCGCCCCCCACAGGGCATCGTCCGGCACCCCGACCGTCCCCAGGCTGTCGATTTCCGGCCGGAAGCCCTCCCCAGCCCGGCCGTTGGCAGTTTCCCCCGGTCCGGTCATTGCTGCTGCTGGCGGACGGCCGCGCAAAACCCGCCCATTTCCTTGTCCATCACCAGAATGTGGTCGCACAGCCAGTTGCCGACAAAATCCATAATCTCCCGCAGGTACCTGTCCTGCTGCATATCGATTTTGTCCGGGTCGATATTGTTGACCTTCTCCATAAAGTCCTGGTGTTTTTGCCGGTGTTCGGCCAGCTGCGGATAATTACACCCCGCCATTATTTCCTCCTCGGTGTGGAAATGAACCTCGGCGTAATTTGACAGCCGGACCAGAATGGTGATTATGCCGTCATATTTATCGACCACCGTTTTGTCCTGCCGGAGGGCATGGATTTCGTTGAAAATTTCGAACAACGTGCGGTGCTGGACATCAACCTCGTCAATCCCGACACTATATTCGCTTTTCCATAGCAACTGCATCATCTTACCCTGCCTCCACCTTATTGATGTTTGCCAGCATCTACGATC
>JAOAFP010000146.1 GCA_026416215.1 Negativicutes bacterium
CCCGCCGCACCGCCTCCACCAGTTGCCGTTGCCGGCTTCTCAGCCGGGCCCGGTCGGCAAAAGCCGACCGTTCAAACGGGGTGTGCGGTTTAGGAACGAAATTTGACAGGCTTATCTTTACCCTGACATCGCGTTTGTCAGTCCGGACGTCGTAAAGCTGGCATATTTTCCTGGCCAGTTCGCCGATTGCATCAATATCCTCGTCCGTTTCACCGGGAAGACCAATCATGAAATACAGCTTGACAGATTTGCAGCCAGCCCGGAAGGCCGCCGCCGCCGCATCGAGGATATCCCTTTCAGTTATGCCCTTGTTTATAGCATCTCGCAGCCGTTGACTGCCCGCTTCCGGCGCCAGGGTTAATCCCCCCCTGCGTACCGACTGAAGCCGGCCGGCTATTTCTTCTGAAAGACCGTCGATTCGGAGGGATGGCAATACAACGTTCACCCGCAGCGGACAAAACACCGTCAACAGCTGATCGAGCAACGGCCCGATCTCAGAATAATCGGTAGAACTCAGCGACAACAGGGAGATTTCGTCGAAGCCGCTGTTACGATACATAGTCACAGCTTGTTCGACCAGCCTGTCCCTTGGCTTTTCACGAACCGGCCGATAAAGCATGCCTGCCTGGCAAAAGCGGCAGCCGCGAGTGCACCCCCGGAAAATTTCCAGGGTAATACGGTCATGAACAGTTGCCACATTTGGCAGCAGCGGCTTTTCTAGACCGGGACGGTCAGCCCAGTCATCCACCCACTGACGCCGGACCCGGATCGGCGCTAGCTGGTGAATCGGCCTGACTCCGGTCAACCTGCCTTTCCCCTCGTCATCGTAACACGGCCGATAAAGACTGGGGACATAGACGCCTGGAATCTGGGCCAGCGAAAGAAGTAGTTCGGCTTTGTCGCCGGAGCCACTTTTCCAGAACCGGTATACGGCCTCATTGATCGCCAAAATCCCGTCCTCTCCTTCGCCGAAGAAGAAACAGTCGAAAAATTCGGCCATCGGCTCACAATTGGCCACACCAGTCCCGCCCCCCACCACCAGTGGCATGGTCAGATCGCGCAGGGCAGCCGCCAGCGGCAACCCTGCCAGTCCGAGAAGAGACAGAACGTTGGTGTAACACAGCTCGTAGGGCAGGGAAACGCCGATTACGTCAAATTCAGCCACCGGAAAGCGGCTTTCGAGGGCAAAAAGGGGTATTTGCCTGTCTTTCATGGCCCGCTGCATGTCCGGCCATGGGGTGTAAACCCGGTCGGCCCAGGCGGTTTCAGCGTCGTTTAGTATCGAATACAGGATTTGTTGCCCCAGGTTCGACATGCCTATTTCGTACACGTCGGGAAAAGCCAGAACCCAGCTCACCGTATTCCGGCCGGCTGCCCGGTGTTTATTGCGGCTGTTGTACTCATTGCCAACGTAGCGGGCCGGTTTTTCCACCGACAACAGCAGCTCGCCCGGCAGCTCCACCGCCCGTCGCCCGTTTTTTTCAGTCATTTCACCTCATGGTTCAGAACATGATTTTGTGACGTCGCATATACACGTTCAGCAAAATTCCCACGCCGATCATATTGGCGGTTAGCGAGCTCACACCGTAGCTCAGCAACGGCAGGGGAATACCCGTCACCGGCATTATCCCCATCGTCATTCCCATGTTGACCAGTAGATGAAAGGCCAGCATCGCCACCACCCCGGTTACCAGCAGAAGACCAAAATTGTCGCCAGCCTCGCCAGCAATACGAAGTCCCCGGTATAAAATCACCCCATACAGAAAAAGGACGAACAATCCGCCGACCAACCCAAACTCCTCGCCAATTACAGCAAAGATGAAATCGGTGTGATTTTCCGGCAGGAAATTGAGCTGACTCTGCGTGCCGCCAAACAACCCCTTGCCCAGAAGCTGTCCTGAGCCGATGGCTATTTGCGACTGGATAATGTGATAACCAGCTCCAAGCGGATCAATATTGGGATCCCAGAACACCAAAATCCGGTTTTTCTGATAGTCGTGAAGAAAATGCCAAAGCACCGGACAGGCCGCTGTGGCCGCCAACGCCAGGTACGCCATTTTTCTGCCGTCGGCTCCGGCCACGTACATCATTGCCAGCGTTATCGCCACCAGCACCAGAGCCGTACCAAGATCTGGCTGCTTCAGCACCAGCAGAAACGGAACACCAACGTAAGCCAGAACGGTCAGAATCCCCCGCCAGGCCGCCAGCTGGCTGCGCTGACGGTCGAGCATTTCCGCCAGAGCAATGATCATGATAATCTTGGAGAATTCGGAAGGCTGCAAAGTAATCGGTCCAATCTGAATCCAACGCTGGGCGCCGAGGGCCGACTGCCCCACCACCATGACTGCCAGCAACATGACCAGATTAATCGCGTACAGCGGGCGGGCTGCCGCCAGCAGATTGCGGTAGCTGAAGTGCAGCAACCCGGCAACCAGCAAAACGTTAACAATAAAAAATGCACCCTGACGGCTAAGGTACCAGTAACGATCTTCCCCGGGCACATTTACGTGGGTGGCTGAAGCGATGACCGCCATCCCGACAGCAGCCAGCACCACTACGGCCGCTACCAGCAGCCAGTCTATCCGTTTGACCTGACGGCTACTTAGCAGCACTTTTAGCTGGTTGTTTTTTTCGGTTGCGTTTCGGTATGCTGGTCACCGGTATATTAACCGCCACCGCGTAACTGTTATCTTTATTATTGAACGATATTTCCATATCGGTTTCACTGATCTCAAGATACTTGGCAATAACAGTAACTAATTCCTTTTTCAGGCCGTCCAGAACATCTTCCGAAAGACCGCCGCCGCGATCCTGAACCAGCACCACCTTGAGACGTTCCTTGGCCGTCTGACCAGACTTTTCGCCGCCAAACAGCTTGTTCCACCATGCTTCAAATTGGTCTATAAAGGTAGACATATTGTTCCTCCCCACTCAGCGGTTGCGACGAAAGACGTTTTTTACTCTCGACCACAGCGAGTTATTGGCTTTCAGGGACAAAAACGGCACGTCGTGCCCAAGAATGCGCATGGCGATATTCTGGTAAGCCTTGCCGGCCAGGGAATTGGCGAACGATATCACCGGCTCGCCACGGTTGGTCGCCACTACGATGTTTATATCATCGGGGATTATGCCAATCAGATCCACCGCCAGGATTTCAATGATATCCTCCACCGACATCATGTCACCGCTTTTTACCATATCCGGGCGGATCCGGTTTATTATTATGCTGATACTTTTTTCCCTTTCTGAGGCGTTAAGAAGCCCAATAACCCGGTCAGCATCCCGCACCGCCGATACTTCCGGGGTCGTGACCACGATGGCCTCGTCGGCAGCGTAAATTGCGTTGTGAAACCCGGTCTCAATGCCGGCCGGGCAGTCGATCAGCACTATGTCAAATTTTTCCGTCTCTTTGAGCTCATCGACTATTTTCTGCATCTGCTCCGGTTTCAGTGCCGTCTTGTCCTTGGTCTGTGCCGCCGGCAACAGGTACAAATTCTCGTAACGTTTGTCGCGGATCAGCGCCTGTTTCAACCGGCAGCTGCCTTCGGCCACGTCGACAATGTTGTATACTATCTGTCTCTTATACACATCTCCGAGCCCACGAGACCA
>JAOAFP010000147.1 GCA_026416215.1 Negativicutes bacterium
AGATGTGTATAAGAGACAGGGGGTGATTATGATCGCTGTGGTCTGTGCGGTGCGGAGGTCAGCCGGTTACTATCGCTGCAACGTTAGTGCTGACAGCGGAGGCGGTGGCCTGAAGTGAAGAAAATTGTAATTTCCGGTTATTATGGATTCGGCAACAGCGGTGACGAGGCGATGCTGGCGGTGATGATCCGCGATTTGAAGGAATATTGCCGGGACGAACTGGATATAACGGTAATTTCTGGCGATCCGGAAGCTACCGCTTTCCGTCACCGGGTGTCGACAGTGTATAAATTTGACATCCGGGCGCTTTTGAAGGTTATCAGGGGCTGCGATTTGCTGATCAGCGGTGGTGGCAGTTTATTGCAGAACGTGACCAGCAAACGCAGCATATATTATTATCTGGCGATTATCGGTCTGGCTAGGCTGTTAAAGCGCCCGGTTGTGCTGTTTGCCCACGGTATTGGACCGGTACGCGGCCGGCTGGCAAATTTTTGCCTCCGGTGGGTTCTGAACCGGACACAAGCCATAACCGTTCGTGATATAAACTCTTATCATCTATTGGAGAGGCTTTTAATAAACCGGCCTCATACCGAGATAACCGCCGATCCGGTTATGGCGGTGGAAAGACAGTCCACCACCGCTGGTCGCAAGGAGCTAACCCGGGCTGGGGTCCCGCCGACATCCCCGATTATTGGCATTTCAGTCCGGACATGGCCGGCCAACGGTCAGTTCAGACTGCAGCTGGCGCAGGCTCTGGATGAACTGGCCGGCTTGTACGGCGCCAGTATAGTGTTTTTTCCAATGCAGCGACCGTCTGATGTAGAGGCCGCCAAGGCGGTTGCTGAGCAGATGCGCTGTCAGCCCTATGTGATCGAAAAGTTTCTGACCGTCGAGGAAATGCTATCGCTGTGTGGCTGCTTCCGGTTGTTGATTGCCCTGCGTCTGCATGCACTCATTTTTGCGGCGGTCATGGGTGTACCGATGATCGGACTGGCCTATGATCCGAAAGTCAGTAGCTTTATGCAGTCTCTGGGGAGTCCCTACTGTCTGGATATCGGACGGTTAACCAGCCAGCAGATTGTGGAAATGGCATCCAGTCTTTGGAGTAACCAGCGGGCGGCCGATCCCCGGGTTGTTGAAAAGATGAAGCGGCTGGCCGTGCGCAACGCCGAGGTAGTCAGCGAGTTTCTGGAAGGACTGGGCTGCGGCCGGAGGCAACCGTTTACCGCTGGCCGTAATGGTCAGGCAAATGACGGATAAAAAGCGTTCGGGACTACGGATCGTTCGGGACTATATATTCATTCTGGTCGGTTGTCTGGTCACGGCGATTGGCCTAAATATATTCCTGATCCCCAACAAGATTCCTGACGGTGGATTCACCAGCCTGGCGATGGTTCTGCATTATCTTCTGAACGTCCCGGTCGGAATGACTCTGCTCGTGCTTAACCTACCGGTTTTGCTCCTTGGTCTGAAGGTTCTGGGCAGACGGTTTTCACTTAACACTATGTTCGGGGCGGTGGCCCTGGCGGTGTCGATCGATGCCACCGTGAAATTTGTGCCGGTTATCACTCACAATCCGCTGCTGGCAGCTTTGTACGGAGGGGTGCTGTGTGGAATCGGCATGGGCACGGTTTTCCGTTTTCGCGGTTCGACGGCCGGCACCGATCTGGCGGCGGCGATTGTCAACCGCCTTACGGGGATCAAGGTCGGGAGTTCCCTGATGATGGTCGATTTTGTCATCATCTTGTTGGCCGGTATTGTTTTCGGCAATATGGAGCTATGCCTGTTCGGCCTAATTACAGTGTTCACTACTGCCTATCTGGTTGACTTTATCCAGGAGGGTTGGGA
Organism: Negativicutes bacterium; assembly: GCA_026416215.1. Taxonomy (GTDB): domain Bacteria; phylum Bacillota; class Negativicutes; order SKW292; family SKW292; genus SKW292. The sequence goes on from JAOAFP010000147.1 coordinate 1,849, forward strand.
ATCGGCCAAAATGTTCATGATTATTTCGAACAGGCCTCAGGCGGTGGCTGAACACGTGATGGAAGAGCTGGAGCGCGGGGTCACCTTTTTGCACGGACAGGGAGGGTACACCGGAGAGAGCAAGGATGTCCTGTTTTGTGTGGTCAGCAAACGGGAAGTGACGAAACTGCGTGATGCCATCCGCGACATTGACGAACGGGCATTTGTAATCGTAGCGGATGCACGTGAGGTTATGGGAGAGGGATTCACTCCTCACCACCGTTAGACAGTGAACAGGCGGAGGAATGCTATGATTGTATTCAATGGTGTCACCAAGATTTACGAATCAAATGGTGCGGTGGCTCTGCGTGACATCAGTCTGCATATCGGCAAAGGGGAATTCGTGTTTCTGGTAGGGCAAAGCGGGGCGGGAAAATCGACTTTCATTAAGCTTTTGCTGCGCGAGGAAACGCCAAGCCTGGGCGAGATAATAATCAATGGGCGTAACGTTGGCCAGATGTCACACAGGGAAATACCCTACCTGCGACGGATGCTGGGTATTGTATTTCAGGATGTGAGGCTGCTGCCCAACAGGACGGTTTACGAGAACGTGGCCTTCGCTATGAAGGTTATTGAGGCGCCGCGGCGGGAAATTCAGCGCCGGGTTCCCCATGTTCTCGATCTGGTGGGGTTAAGATCCAAGGCAAAAAATTTGCCTAACGAACTGAGCGGCGGTGAACAGCAGCGAGTGGCCATAGCCAGGGCAATAGTCAATCGTCCGTCTATTGTTATTGCCGATGAGCCGACCGGCAACCTCGATCCGGATACGTCGTGGGAGATAATGAAGGTATTTGAACGGGTAAATGAGAATGAAGCCACCATCCTGATGGCTACCCACGACAAAACTATAGTCGACAATATGAGAAGGCGGGTGGTGGCCATAGAAAACGGCCAGATAGTACGGGACGAACAACAGGGGTTTTACGGTTATGAAGATTAACACCTGGGAACATTTCATTGTTGATGCATTTTCCTCACTCCGTCATAACCGGCTGATGACCGTGGCAGCCATTACCACAGTGGCCTTGTCGCTGCTTATACTCGGGACGTTTATCACGGTGCTGCTCAACCTCAATTTTATAGCTGACACACTGGAATCACAGGTTCAAATATCTGTTTATCTGAAAGATGAGCTTACCCCGCTCCAGCAGCGTGAGGTCGGCACAAGGATAACCCGGATCAACGGCGTGCGTCAGGTTATGTTTGTCGACAAGGAACAGGCATTGAAACAATTCCGGGAGAGATTGGGCGATCAGCAAGGGATTTTGGATGCATTGGACGGGGTGAATCCTTTACCGAATTATTTTGAAGTAAAAGTTGACAACCCGGATCAGGTGCTTCCGACGGTTGAGATCATCAGGGTGATTGCTGGGGTGGAGAAAGTACGTTACGGACAGGAGGCAATCGAAAACCTGTTCAAAATCACTCATATCATCAGGGTGGCCGGGTTGATTCTCATTGTTCTGCTGGCTGCGGCAGCATTGTTTATCATTGCCAATACGATAAGAATAACTGTGTTTGCCCGGCGGCAGGAGATAAGGATAATGAAGTACGTTGGCGCCACCGACTGGTTTATCCGCTGGCCGTTCATCATCGAGGGACTGATCCTTGGTTTTGCCGGTGCACTGGTGGCGGCCGCCGTGCTATTTTATTCTTATGGGG
>JAOAFP010000148.1 GCA_026416215.1 Negativicutes bacterium
GACAGACCCCAGGCAGTGCGACGAGGAAAAAAGGCTGAGTGTGGCCTGGTCATCAAAGGGAACCGTTGTGGCATCCGCCCCGGTTTCATCCTCGAGGAACCGGATTGTGGTCGGATCGTCATGCCCGAGTATGTCCAGCTTAACCAGCCCGTTGTCGATGGCATGGTAATCGAAATGGGTGGTGACGATGCTGGTTTTAACATCATCAGCCGGGCGCTGGATTGGCGTAAACTGATGGATATCCATCCCCTGCGGCAGAACGATGATCCCGCCGGGGTGCTGACCGGTAGTTCTCCGCACCCCGGTGCAGCCGCGTACCAGCTGATTGATGAATACGTCGCGGACCGCCTGTCCCTTTTGTTCGAAATATTTTTTAACAAAACCGAAGGCCGTGCGATCAGCCAGAGTAGAAACCGTGCCCGCCCGGAAAACGTTGTCCGGTCCGAACAGCTCTTCGACGTACTTATGGGCCGCTGCCTGATAATCGCCGGAAAAATTCAGATCAATATCAGGCACTTTGTCCCCTTCAAACCCCATGAACACTGAAAAAGGGATGTCGTGACCGTCCTTGCACATTTTTGCGGCACCACAGCGGGGGCATGCCCGATCGGGCAGATCAAAGCCGCTACCCACACTGCCGTCGACAATGAAAAGGCTGTGGCAACACTGCGGGCAGCGCCAGTGTGGTGGCAAAGGATTAACCTCGGTTATTCCGGCCATTGTCGCCACCAGCGACGAACCCACCGAACCGCGTGACCCAACTAGATAGCCGTCGGCCAGTGACTTTTTGACCAGTTTGTGGGCAATCACGTACAGTCCGGCGTATCCGTGGCTGACGATGGCCGACAATTCCTGCTCCATTCGCCTGGCAACAATATCTGGCAATGTCCGTCCGTAAAGCTGGTGAGCCCGCTGCCAGGCGATCTGCGGCAACATCTGTTCGGCGCCGGGAACAGAAGGTGGGTGAAGCCGGTCGGGCAGAGGGTCAAGATCATCAATTTGATCGGCAATCATTCGCGGATTGTCGATCACGGCCCGGCGGGCCATCTCTTCACCGAGATAGGCAAATTCCTGCAGCATTTCGTCGGTGGTCCGCAAATAGAGCGGAGCCTGCTGCTCTGCATCCTGGTAGCCCTGCCCGGACATAAGAATCCGCCGGTAGATTTCATCGCCCGGGTTAACAAAATGGACATCACCGGTGGCAACCAGCGGTTTGTCCAGCTGCCCGGCCAGCCAGGCCACCTTGAGGTTGATTTGCCGCAAACTGACCTGATCTTCAACAATCCGGTTGCGAACCAGAAACATGTTGTTGGCAAGTGGCTGGATCTCCAGATAATCGTAAAAATCAGCCCGGTCGAGCAAGCGTTGATCCGTTTCCCCACGCAGGATGGCCTGGACAATCTCACCGGCTTCGCAGGCCGAGCCAATCAGCAGCCCCTGGCGTAGATTTGCCAGTTCCTGTCTGGGGATCCGCGGACGTTTGTAGAAATAATTGAGGTGAGAGATCGAAACAAGACGGAACAGGTTACGCAAACCGTCCCTGTTCCTGGCTAGAATGACAACGTGGCTGCTTTCCCTGACGTGGCTGGAAAACAGGTAGCCTTCCAGCCCATAGATAATCTTTATCGGCCAGCCTTTTTGGGCCAGAGATGCGGCAACTTCCCTTGCTTCGGGGAAAGACTGAACCACCCCGTGATCGGTAATGGCAATCGCTGGGTGTCCCCACCGAGCGGCTGTGGTGATAAGCTCGTCAACCGTCGCCAGCCCGTCCATGGTACTCATTTTGGTGTGGGCGTGCAGTTCCACCCGCTTCACCGGCCACTGATCACTGCGCTCGCCGGCCCCGTTCAGGGCAATGACCGACTGGGGGTAGATCACCAAATCCCGCTCGTATTTGTCGTAGACAACCTCGCCCCGTACCGTGACGGCGCCGACCTGTTGCAGCTTTTCGGCCAAACCGCCGATCCGACGGCGCCATTCGGCCGGACTGCAGCGAGACTCACCGTTGCTACCAGCCAGCAGTTTAACGCGAATACCGTCGGTTTCATCGAGCAGGACGAAGGTCAGGACCACCTGTCGTCCGCCGTTGTCGATCAGACGAATGTCGTCGACCCTTCCGGCAACCACTACGTCCTTGGTTTCCTCACGCACGTTGGCCAACGGCTGGGGCTGTCCCCTGAATGACCTCCCCCACCACACTTTGCCATCACCGGAGCGTCTGGTAGCACGGGCGGCTTTACCGCTGTCCGGCCCGGGCAGGCAGACCGGAGCCTCCCATTCGTCGGCCGGCTGATCGGCCTCTCCCATCTCTTCCGCCACCACAAATCTGACGTCAAGGGGTCCGGAGGACAGCAAGCCCAGTTTCTGCCGCAACTTCTCAGTAACATTGGTCCCGGCCAGGCGGTCGGCCACTGACTTGCCAGCTATTCTGACCTCCAGCCCGGTTGCAACCGGTACCACCGCGGCCGTTCCGAGAACGACCATCACAGCTGGTTCATCACGCCACCACCAGCTTATGAGTTGTGACCAATGCCGGCAGATATACTGAACTGCGGCCTGCCAGGGTAGCGACAACGGTACAACCGTGACCGCTGCCGCCGCCAGCCTTGACTTCAGAAAATCGGCCAGAGCGTCGGGTTCGAGTGCCGCCGGGCCGGCAAATTCTACATAGACCAGCCAGCTGTCCGACTGCGGGTCAACTTCAATTTTCTGCACAACCGCTTCCCTGACCCCGGACAGCGGGCAACCTTCAACCAGTCGCTGCCAGTCGCCGGTTTGGGGAACAAAGCAATATTTTTCCATGGATATGCAAAGTGGCGGCTGATTAATGTCTCATACAAGTCTGAAAAAAATCGTGGTCGAGATAGTAGCAGGCGTCGGCACACTGAGACAACTTTTGGAGATTTTGCCCTTCCACGCCTGCCACCACCAGATTTTTCCCCAACCGGGTCACCAGTTCCACCGCCGGAATCTGATCGGTGTCGCCGCTGACAAGAATCGCACAGTCGTAGGCGTTCAGGTAAGCCTTGGAAACCATTTCGATCGACAGATTGACGTCGGTCCCCTTTTCCTCTTTGTAGAAACTGGTCCAGTCGCTGATGTCCATTTCCCGTTCATCAGAGCTCGGACGGGCCACCAGCCGCCCCTCGATCACCTTGATAAACCCGTAGTTGGGCAACTCGGTCAGCCACTGGTACTTGCGCCGCAACCGCTCGTCCTGCATCAGGAATTCATCGGGGCGGGCGATGAACACATAGGTCCGCACCAGCCAGCTGCCGGGAATTTTTTCGCTCAGGCGAAACGGGAAGCAGCTGTAGTCAAGGCCCGGTTTGACCGCCGGGGGAAAATTCTGCCGGTAGTAATTGTTGAATGCCCATTCAAAATTCTGGTAGTCGATGAAGATCATCGTCCTGTTCATGTATTTCCACCCACCGACCGCACGGCCGCTTCCACTGCGTCCGATATATAAACCCTGTCTCTTATACACATCT
>JAOAFP010000149.1 GCA_026416215.1 Negativicutes bacterium
AGATGTGTATAAGAGACAGACCTTACCCTCTGCCACTGCCTCGCAAAGGGCCATGGGAATGGAAGCGGCAGAAGTGTTGCCATAACGGTCAAGATTGACCATTACCCTGTCCATTGGCATTTTCAGCCGCTTGGCAGCCGCCTGTATAATTCTCATGTTAGCCTGATGGGGAATGAAAAGCCTAATGTCATCCGAGGTCAGCCCAGCGTTTTCCACCGACCTTACTGCCGCCTCACCCATGGCTTTGACCGCAAATTTGTAAACCTCGTTGCCATTCATGTAAATGTAATGCAGCCTCTGATCGACTGTATCATGTGATGCCGGCAGGCGGCTGCCGCCGGCCGGCAGCTTGAGCAGTTCGCCCCCGCTGCCGTCTGCTCCCAGCTCAAAGCCAAGCAGACCGTAACCGGCCGGCACTTCACCCAAAACTACCGCACCGGCCCCGTCGCCGAACAGGATGCAGGTATTGCGATCCTGCCAGTTGGTTACCCGGGTCAGGGCGTCAGCCCCAATTACCAGCGCACGCTGGTAGGATCCGCTGATCAGAAACTGACTGGCGGTAACCAGTGCATACACAAAACCTGAACAGCCTGCTACCAGATCAAACGCCGCCATATTCGGTGCATTTAATTTGTTCTGCACCAGACAGGCCACCGACGGAAAAAAAGTGTCCGGGGTGGCCGTGGCCACCACGATCAGATCAATCTCGGCCACTGTCACTCCGGCATTGTCCAGAGCCTGCCGGGCAGCCATCACCGCCATATCGGACGTCGCCCAGTCGTCGGGCAGCATCCGGCGCTGTCTAATCCCGGTCCGTTCGACGATCCACTGATCGCTTGTATCGACAATCTTCTCCAGATCTGCGTTGGTAATAACCTTCTCCGGCACGTACATCCCCATGCCCAAAATCCCGACGTTCCTGCTAGTCATGAGCCAGACTTTCCTCCTTAACCGCTTCGGCAATCAGCTCCACCATCTCCGTGGCACTGAAATCTGCCGCCAGCCGGATGGCATTCTGAATAGCTTTAGCCTTCGAAGAACCGTGACATATGATAAAACCGCCCTTCACTCCCAGCAGCGGTGCCCCGCCGTATTCACTGTAATCCATTTTTTTTCGCAGTCCGGTCAGGGCAGGCATCATCATCATCGCTCCCGCCCTGGCCATTATCCCGCTGGCCCTGATGTTGGCCTTAATAAGCCTGAGAAAGGCCGTTCCCAGTCCCTCTGCCAGTTTCAGGACCACATTGCCGACAAAACCGTCGCATACCACAACGTCCACAGTTCCGGCAGGAATGTCCCGCCCTTCGACATTGCCGATAAAATTGATCGTAGATGTTCTGCGCAACAGGGCCAGCGCCGCCTGGGTTTGCTCGTTGCCCTTGCTGTCCTCCTCGCCGATATTTAGAATCCCCACCCTGGGATTGGCAATTCTGAGAATGTGCCGAGCATACATCGTCCCCATGATCGCATTCTGGACAAAATGACGGGGCTTGGCATCTACGTTGGCCCCTGAATCGAGCAGGGCGGCGGTGCCGGTAATGTTGGGAAACGGAGTAGCAATAGCCGGGCGGTCGATACCGCTTATTCTGCCTATATTGAGTAAGGCTGCCGCCACCGCTGCGCCGGTACTGCCGGCTGAAACCACCGCCGAGGCCTGTCCCTGTTTGACCATCCTGGCCGCCAGACAAATCGATGAGTTGCGCTTTTTGCGCACCGCCTCCGCTGGCGGCTCGCACATTTCTATGACCTCGTCGGCATTGACCACTTCTATCGGCAATTTTGACCAGCTGCGGCTAAGCCTCCGCAACTCAGAATTTACTATTTCCTGACGTCCGACCAGTATCACATTCAGACCGGATTCGGCCGCCGCCCGATACGCCCCGGCAACAATTTCCCGAGGGGCGTTATCGCCTCCCATCGCGTCAACCGCTATCTTCATCTCTCCCAGTCACCCTTTTCTCCGCCGCCGGTCCGCCGCACCAGCAGGAATTTTCCCCTGAACACCTCGGTGGTATTCACCCGGCTGCGCACCAGAATTGAATATTTGTCGCCGCGGATTTTCATTACCTCAGCTTTGGCCACGACCTTCTCGCCCCGGTAAACCGGTGACTTGAATTTGATGTTGGCCACACCGGTCACAGCTGCCGGCGCATCGATCACCGCCAAGGCCAGCGTATTGGCCTGGGCAAATAAGTGCTGTGCCCTGGCCACCCCGGCATGGACCGATATCATTGCCTCAGATACAGTCATAATTGACAGGGCCGATTTTTCCAGATCAAGATCGATAAGTTCGCCGGTAAGTTCACGTCCGGCAATTGCCCGGATATCATTGCGCAATTCGATCGCCGTTTTCCGAATCCGTTCACGCACCTCCGGGATCGACATTTCCACCCGATCGAGACGTATGGTCTGGATGCTGCATTGCAACCGCCTGGCCAGCTCCTCATCGGTCAAGAATGGCTGCTCCCGTAGCAGTTCCCGCATTCTTTTCTGTCTTTCAAGCTTTCTTTTGCGCATAATTCACCGTTCTGGCCTGTGGTGAGCCGGATTGTCTTAGTATCTGATACTAACAACCAATTATATCACTGCCCCCGGCAAATGCAACCTTTCGGGCAAAAAAAAAGCAACGCCTTCCGGCATTGCCTTCGTTCAGTCACCTACTCCGTATCAATGACCGTCTGCCCCCGGTAGGAACCGCATTCCGGACATACGTGGTGCGGTTTCTTCAGCTGGTGACACTGCGGGCACTCGATCAGGGCCGGCATCGTCAGTTTCCAGTTTGCCCGCCGCTTATCGCGCCGCGATTTTGACACCTTCCGCTTTGGCACTGCCATCTATTGCTACCTCCCAACAATAGTCTCGTCAACTTTCCCTCTCAGCCCGGAACCCCGACAGTGCCTGCCAGCGCTCGTCACCGGTCTCATCCCTGCATTTGCACGGAACTTCGTTCAGCGAAACCCCGCACCCAGGGCACAACCCCCTACATTCCTCCCGGCACAAAGCTCTGACTGGCACTCCCAGCACCACCGTCTGACATACGGCCTCGCCGATATCAACAGTATCACCGTCAAACCAGCTGCGCCCCTCAATCCGGTCCCGGGTGTACGACTCGAAAATCGGTATCTTCAGTTCTACCCTCACCGGCTCCAGACAACGCGAACATTCGTACTCGGCCGTCAGTTCGGCCTCCGCCGTCATGGCGATTTCATCACCGCCATTCACCAGTTTGCCTGTGACCTCCACCCCACCGCACAGTTTACAGCCGCAGTAGGAAACATCCAACAACTTTTTGGGGACCTGCCAGGAAAACTCCAGCTCAGCCCCCAGTGTTTCACGAATTTTGGCTACGGCGATCTTCACGGCTCTTCATCCTTCTGTCCGACGGATCGCCTGGTCACTTGCCACTCGCTCTCGCTCTGGTGCGGTTGGTGGGACTCGAACCCACACGAGTTTCCCCGCCACCCCCTCAAGATGGTGCGTCTGC
>JAOAFP010000150.1 GCA_026416215.1 Negativicutes bacterium
GCCTTAAGGTTCTGCTCGGCCTTGGCCTGCTTGTCGCGCATTTCGGCGACCTTGTTGGCCTGCCCCGCCTCCTGATAGGCCATGGCGGCATCGGCGTAGCGCTGCGTCTTGTCCAACAGGAACCCGAGGGAGGCGTAAATCTGCCGCCGCAGCTTCTGCTTGGCAAACCCGGTGGCGGCATGGGCCATGCCCTGTTCGTTTCGCCCCTGATGAACCACCAGCCCGCCCGGCTCCTGCCACAGTGCTTGCCCCAGCCCCACCACGTTGCCGTGGCCGAAAATGGTGAATATACCTTTGACAAACTTGATTTCCTGACCGTCAAATTCCACGTACTGGTTGTCAAGGAAACGCACCAGTGCCTGGGCGACGGTAAGTCTGAACGTTTTCATATCGCACCTCGCTTGTTTGGCCAAATCACGGCACCGGGTTCGGTCACCCAGAGATGATCGGGGACAAATACCGGATATTCCGGCCCCCGGTAGGGATTGCCGTCCAGATGCCGGATCAGCCACAGATAGCACATAGCATACCCCGGCGCCGTAACCTGGGGATGGGTGAGCCCATCGAGAATTTTCACGGTGTCGTTGTGCCGCAGCTTGACCACTCCGTCCCCCAGTTCACAAAAACCGTAGCCCTGCGGGCGGTCGAACCGGTAGTGGTAAATCTCCGGCTGCGGGTGGTGATGGGGAGGGTAGCTGGACCACTTGCCGGGAAAACCCACCACCTCGCCAACCACCAGGTTGGAATAGGGGGCGTTGTCGTAATCAAACACCGTCCGGACAATCCGGGTGGATGTTTCGTTCATCGTCCCCTTGCCCCGCTCTTCCGACCGGCATTCGCTCGGCGAATACAAACGAGCAGCAAACTGCTGCTGATTGACGGTCATAACCACCGCCAGCTGGTTGTCGCCGGCCACCCCGACAACCTCAACGGCAGTCTGACGGGGCAGGTGCAGCACCCACGGCGGGTGGTCAAAACACGACGGCCGGTCGATCAGCTGCCGGCCACCTGACCAAAGCAGTTCCACCCGCCCGTACAGCAGGACCAGTGCCAGTTCCTTATCTTCCTCCCGCCAGCTGTGCTTTTGTCCGGCAGTCAGCCGTAAAACACCGAAATCCATCAAAGTGCTGTCCACCGCTTCATCGGCAGCGGTGATCGGCGTATAGCCCGGGCCGAAATCCTGTTGTTGCCTTATGTGAATCATTTTGCTCTCCCTTCCCGCCGTCTGACGCAATCAGACCGGCAGTCGGCCACCCGGCACCGGGGTCCGGCCACCCGGCCACTGCCGCCCTGATTAGCGGTTGTCACCGCTGATCCCGGACGTAGGCCTTTTTCATTGCTTCCACCAGCGGCAGCCTGACCCCGGACAGAAACCTGACCATTGCCCCGCCGGCGGTGCAAACGTAATTAATTTTTGCCGTGTCAATGAACTTTTGTGCCGCACTCACCGTATCGCCACCGCCAATCACCGAGTAACCGGGGGCATCAGCAATGGCCGTCCAGATGGCTGCCGTTCCGGCGGCAAACAGCGGATTCTCATATACCCCGGCCGGCCCGTTGACAAAAATCGTCCCAGCTTTGGCAATTTCGCGCCGGAACAGTTCGGTGGTTTCCCCGCCGATGTCGTAGAAACTGACATCCAGCGGCAGCTGTGAAACTTTAACCTCGGACCGCTGCCCATCTTTCTCATAGGCCAGATCGAGCGGGCAGACAATTTTGTCCCCGTACTTTGACAGATACTCCCTGGCTGGCGGAATGAACACGTCCAGCGAGCGTTCGGCGATAAATTGGGCGTTGTCCCGGCCAAGGTTGTAGCCGGCCGCCATCAGCATAATCGATCCGGTCACCCCACAGGTCAGAATCCGGTCGGCCGATCCGTTCTCCAGAACCTGCCGCATCATCCCGAACGCATCGGAAATCTTCAGTCCCCCCAGCACGAATACACACGGCCGGGCCGGATTTTCCATCACCATGGCCAGAGCGTCGATTTCCTGTTTCAGCAGCCGGCCGCCGGCCGTCGGCAGAATCTCCTGGAAGGCCACCATCGACGGAGCGTTGCGGTGGGCGGCGGCAAAGGCGTCGTTGACGTAGTAGTCGGCCAGCGGTGCCAAACTGCGGACAAGGTAGGTGTTGAGCATTTCCTCCGGTTTAAGCTTGACCGCGTCCTCAAAGGTGGAAATTTCCTCGCTGAGGTAGCGCAAATTGCCGAGCAGAACGGCCTCGCCGTCCTGCAGACTGCGAACCGCCTGCTGGGCTGCCGGCCCGCATACATCGTCGATGTAGGCTACCGGCCGGCCCAGATGAGTTGACAGTTTCTCGGCGTGTTCGGTCATAGGTATAAGATTGTGGTAGTCAAGCGTATCCCCCTGATGAGCTATGATCGCCACTCTGGCCCCCTGATCGATCAGGTAGCGGAGGGTGGGAATACTTTTTTTGATCCGGTTTTCGCTGACGATTTTCTTGGTGGCCGGATCAATGGGTGAATTGATGTCGAGACGCAGAATTACCGTCCTACCCCGGTAGCCGAATGCCTCGAGCGGGGTTATTTTCGTCGTCTCCGCCATAGCTTGCCTCCTGTTCACTGCTTGATCCATTTACCCAAACCCAGGTGCCGGTTGGTCATGCTCACCGCCGTCAGCCGGTCGGTCTGCATTTCCATCGCCGCCCGCACGGCGTCCATGGTCTCGGGGATGGTAACCGCCTCTTGGGGAATGTTGATGGCGTACATGATGTCGTCGCCCGACTGGACCACCGATTCCTCCCATACCGCTATCTCATACATGTCGCCGCGCAGGTTGCCCAGATCGCGGGCGTAGCGGAACAACGAGGCATTGCCCAGGAACCCGTCGGCGATCCGCACCACCCTGATCCGCGGATGGGCGGCAAATGCAGCCAATGCCTCCTGTTTGTCGATTTTTTTCGCTGTCTTGGCCACCACGGTGATGATATGCCCGTGGGTCACCGGGGTATGGACAAGAATGCCGGTAGCGTGGACGTGCGGCATAATCGTCATCAGATCAACCGCCTGGTGACTGGGGGCCTTGTCGATCTGCAGAGCGTTGGTCAGCCCGCGGTGGTAGTCCCCGGGGTCAGCCACCCGCCGGATAATGGTAATCGCTACCTTATCCACGCCGAACTGGCGATCAAGACAGTCAACCGACCGGATCAACCCGGTAGTATTGCAGGATGTCAGTTTCAGGAACTGCTTGCCCAGCCCCTTTTCATAATTGGCATAGCCGTGGAAGAACACATCGGCCACCGAGTTGGCCTCCCCACCCTGAAACACGGCCTTCTTACCCATCCGGGCGTACATTTCCTTGTTTTTGGCCCCTACCCCGGCACTGGTGGCATCCAGCACCACATCCACCTTTTCCACCAGCTCCTCGAGCGAACCGCTGACCGGGATGCCCAGTTCCTCGAACTGGGGAAGGCTCTCCTTCATCCCCAGATAAAAATCGTAGGGCATACCCCGCTTAGACAGCGCCC
>JAOAFP010000151.1 GCA_026416215.1 Negativicutes bacterium
CCGCCGCTTCCCGTTTAACATAAACGCCCCCGGTCACGCTCCTGCCGGTTCTATCCATCCACCTTGACTCTGCTCAGCACTTCAGAAAACTTATCACCAATGGTCACTGTCGTTGCCCCGCCGTCACTGACCAGGTAATCGCTCATTTCTGACCGCTGTTCTGCCTCGGCGGCCTCGATCGCACTAAGGGCAATCCGCTTGCGTTTTTTGTCAACCGACACCACCTTGACCGTCAGCGGCTCGCCTTCCAGAACGGTGTTGCCCCGACTCTTCATTTCTTCCACTTCCTTAAGTGGAACCAACCCGTCCACTCCGTCCAGCAGGTTGACAAACGCACCGAATTTGGTCAGCGAAACCACTTTGCCGGTCAAAACCTGCTGTTCACCAAGAGTCTGCACTTTGTCCAGCCACGGATCAACCTGCAAAGCCTTCAGGCTCAGGGCAATCCTTTTGCGTTCGGGGTTTACGTCAATCACCATAAACTCGCCGGTATACCCTACTTCCACCACTTCCGACGGATTTTTGACCCGTTGCCAGGACAGGTCGTTAAGGTGAACCAGGCCGTCTACCCCGCCAATGTCGACGAATGCACCGAAATCAGCCAGGCGCACCACTGTTCCCTTAACCTTCTGTCCGGCCGCCAGTGCGGCAAATGCAGCCTGCTCCAGCCGCTCCCTCTCCTGTTGCAGAATCTGCCTTCTTGACAGTACAAGCTTGCGCTGCTCACGATCAAACTCAATGATCGCCGCTTCCAGTTCCTGCCCGATCAGACCATCAAGATCGCTGACATAGCGGATATCGATCTGCTTGTTGGGGATGAACCCCCTTATCCCGTAGGCGGCTACGGTTACGCCCCCCTTGACCTTGGCTGTGACCTTGACGGTCACCGGACGCTGCTGGTCGTAAGCTTCCGCCAGTCGTTCCCAGGCCGCCGCCTGCTCGGCCCTGGTTTTAGACAGCTTGATCAGCCCGTCACCGGTCTCGTCGCCAATCACCATTACCGGGAAACAATCCCCCTCCTTCGCCAGTTCCCGGCAATCGTCGGGAATCGGCCAGGCCAGCTCGCTGGGCAAAATGATCCCCTCGCCCTTGTAGCCAATGTCGACGATAATCGAGTCGCGCCGGGCACTGATTACCGTCGCCTGCCTGATTTCACCACGCCGTGGCGCTTCCATCTGCCGGTCGATTGCCTCAATATCCATTACTTCCATAACCTCTGCCTGGCTCATAACCGTTACTTTACTTCTCCTTCACACTGTAAAAGTTTGTCGTAAACCTCGTCAACCAGCCACTGCGGTGTCGATGCCCCTGCTGTCAGACCACACCTTTTCACTCCCGCCAGCCACGCACAATCCAGATCATGTGCCACTTCAACGTGATATACCCTCGGACAGGCTTCCCGGCAGATAGCAGCCAGATGAACGGTGTTGGCACTGTTTCTTCCTCCCACCACCACCATCGCATCGACCGTGAGTGCCAGGCGTCTTGCCGCCTGCTGTCGTTTTTGACTTGAACTGCAGATTGTCTGGTGTTCAACCCATCCCCGGCACAGACTGCGTTTTTGCCGCAGCACCCCGATTATATCACAATAATCGACCTGTTCGAAAGTAGTCTGGGCTACAATAACCACATTATCGTCAGTTTGAGGCCGCCAGGAGTCGGCCTGAGCCCGGCCACCAATCACCTCGGCCTGCCCCCCCGCCCACTCGACCACCGCCTGAACCTCCGGATGATTCCGGTCGCCGATCACCACCAGCCTGTTGCCGGCAGCAGCCGCTTCGGCCGCGATCGACTGAACCCGCTTTACGTCCGGACATGTGCCGTCAACCACCCTGATTCCCCGTTCCGCAGCCTGCCGGTAAAAATCCGGTCCGGCGCCGTGCGAGCGCACCACCACTGTACCCCGGTCCGGTAGCAGTTCCCTGGCTTCCACCCCCAGTCTGCGAAATTTCTCGACCTGTTGGGGGTTGTGAATGATCGGCCCATAAGTATAGACATCTTTCTCCTGTCCGGCGATCAGTCGTTCCACCAGTTCGATAGCCCGCTTGACCCCGTAGCAGAAACCCATGAATTCAGCTTTGATTATCTCCATAGCCATCCAGTATTTCCAGCTGACGGCGAATCCTTGCCATCACCAGTTCGGTTACCGCCGCCAGATCGCGCTGATCAACCTGTTCGTCCATCAGGGTGAACGGCTCACCCACCGCCAGTTTCAGGACCGGTCGCCAAACCCCGGGTTTAAACATTAGTTCGGTCCCCGACAGGGCACACGGAACAATCATGGCACCGGTTTTAACCGCGATCAGCGCCACCCCGGCCGCCCCCTTGCCCAGTTCGCCGGTTTTGCTCCGCGTGCCCTCGGGGAACAACCCGACAATCCCGTTGCCCGATAAAATGTCCATGGCCATTTTTATTGCCTGACGATCAGCCGTGCCGCGCCGCACCGGAAACGCCCCACACTGCCGCATAAGCCAGCCCTGCCAACGACCGGCAAACAGTTCCTGTTTGGCCATATAACGCACCGGCCGCTCGTCGTCCAGCATCGCCCCCAGAAACGGCGGGTCCCAATTGCTGCGATGATTGCAAACAACTATGAGCGGCCGATCGGCTGGAAACCGGCAGCTGCCCACCACCACCGGCCGGAACAGCAAGCGAAAAAACCGCCGCAGAACTGCCTTAAACAGCCTGTACAACAGAACGGATCACCTCTTCAGCCCTGGCCACGACCATGTCCACCACCTGTTCCAGCGGGCAGCCGGTCGTGTCCAGGTACCAGGCTGTCGGCAGGGCAACCAGCGGCGCCTGTGCCCGGCTCATGTCCTCGCTGTCCCGCTTGGTAATTTCCGCCAGCAGGGTTTCCATGTCCGTCGCCCGGCCGGCAACTGCCATCTCCCTAGCCCGCCTGGCAGCCCGCTCAGTTACGCTGGCAGTCAGAAAAATCTTCAGTTCCGCCGCCGGCAAAACCACCGAACCGATGTCCCGTCCGTCCATTACAATTCCGCCGCCCGCCGCCATTATCCTCTGTCTTTCCAGCAGGTAACGGCGAACTGCCGGCTGACGCGCCACCTCGGACACAATGGCGGTGACCTGGGACGAACGGATCTCGCCGGTCACGTCACGGCCGTCAACCGTTACCGACATTGTGCCATCTGCGGCATAGTCCAGGCCAATTTCAAGATTTTCCAGCTGCCTGTCTGTAAGTCCGGCAACACCGCAGCCTGTGGCAATTGCGTACCACGCCACGGCACGAAACATTGCACCGGTATCAAGATACCTGTAGCCAAGACGTCTGGCCACCAGCCTGGCCACGGTGCTCTTACCCGCTCCGGCCGGGCCGTCAATGGCAATGGTAATCCTTCGCCCGCAGCAACTCCCGCCGGTCACGGCATCACATTACCTTCCCAGCTGCCGTAGACCGGGTTGGGCAGTATAAACCAGCCATTGCCAAACTTGCTCCACAGCCC
>JAOAFP010000152.1:0-1779 GCA_026416215.1 Negativicutes bacterium
AAGAGACAGGTGCGGATATCATCATCCTTGACCAGCCCGGCAATGACGATCGTCTCACCCGATCGTACGTGGACGGCCGAATCAACAAATCTTTTCGATGTCCGGGGAGCCCTGGTCTTGTCAGGGGCCTCTTCATACCCGGTTATGATCGAGACGCCTGACTGAATGTCCATATATATATCATTATTGTCTCCGATTCGCGGGTGAAGACGGAGAACCACGCCGACGTCGTAGTCATTGGGCGTATATTGGGTTACACCGTTATTGGTGGTAGCTTCGAAGACCGGCACGGTATCGATCAACTGAACCACACCGGTCTTGCCGTTTACCAGGGAGATTGTGGGGTTGGCCAGTATTTTCCCGTTGACGAAGATCTGGTTTATCCCCGGTTCGGATATCACACCGGCAAACCGCAGGTTGGTCTTCCCTCCCTT
This sequence comes from Negativicutes bacterium, assembly GCA_026416215.1. Classification (GTDB taxonomy): domain Bacteria; phylum Bacillota; class Negativicutes; order SKW292; family SKW292; genus SKW292. The sequence continues at coordinate 435 of JAOAFP010000152.1, forward strand.
GTCAAAAGTTCCGACCGGCAGGGTAGTCACCTTGACCCCCAGGTTGTCAGTCTTGCCACGATCAACTGCCAGCAGCCTGACTTCGACCGTGACCTGTCTGGGCTTGCGATCGTTTTGAGCAATGAATTCTTCGATCTTTTGCATTTGAAACTGCGGGGCCACCACGGTCAGGTAGTTGCCCTCACTGTCACTGCCCATTCCCTCGTCCAGATCGGTTATCGATTTTATTGCCCCGGTTTTATATGCCTCGCGATTCAGGCCGGCAAACATTTTTCCCTTGCTGACCAATGGTTCCAGCCTGCCCATCATTTCGTCCGCCCTGACATAATTAAGCGAGAACGTGCGAATCTCCTCGCCCAGTCCCAGGTTTCCCACCTGGTCGCCGGTCGCGGCCGGCCGGATAACATAACAGTTGCCAACATACTCATAGCTCAGGCCGGCCGCCAGACAGACGTAGCTGAGCAAAAACGAAACCGGCACATCCCGGACGCTGATGTTCAGGCTTCCTTCGCTCCGGCCACTATCGTCCATCATGATGAAGTTGGCCCCGGTCAGCTTGCTGACCATCGCCAGCACCTGTCCCGGTTCGCCATTTTTAACCGTCAGGCTGATCGACGGTTCTTCGGCCACCGCCACACCCTGGCCGGCCATCAGCAGGACAGCGGCTGCACAGACGGTAAATATTACCACCCGTGTGGAAGTTGACATGTTCATGGCTTTCACCTAATTACCGGCTTTCCCCGGCTGCGGGGCCTGGTTTCCAGCTGGCTTAATGTCGCCGACACCTGTAGCAACGGTTGCTGTCGTTTTCCCGCCGGCTTTTTCCGTTCCACTTTCCGACCTGTTTCGGCGACTGCCGCCGTTTTTGCCGTCGGCACCAGTCCGATCAGCGATTTCCACCCTGATCCTTCCCCCAGCATCGCCCTGTAAGACTGCATGATCGGCGTCAATCTCAACCACTCTGTACCCGCCGATTCGGTCACCAACGTAGCATATTTCAGTCTGACCGGCAACCGACAGCATGGCCGCCTGTTTCCCGTTGCTAATGGCCACACCGTTCAGCTGTGGTCTGGCTGTCTCCCTGCCGGCATCTGCCGCGGCGGCCGGCAGGATGGCAGGCTGCCCAGTCCTCGCATCATCAGTTCCCGGTTGTCCCGACCGGTATTCGGACGGAACGTTGAACACATCGCGCACCACCCTGATTTTGGCGTTTTCCAGTCCGGCAATCTCGACAAAAACAGCCGCTTCACCCTTGTTTGCCGCGTCTTCCGCAAACGGACGCTGGTCGGTAAGATTTTTGCCCGCCGGCTGCTCGATCAGCCATGAAACAACAAGACAAACCACC
>JAOAFP010000152.1:1789-3406 GCA_026416215.1 Negativicutes bacterium
CCGCCGCAAGGACCAACACCGCAGTTCGCCGCTGCCTGCCAGTCCACTGTTGCCAACGCTCCTGCCACAATTGAAGGTAGTCAGCCATTTTCATCACCTGTTCACAATAACTGGTTCCACCCTTTCCTATAAGGTTATCGTGGGTGATATTACTTTCTTAACCGTCCGCAGAAAAATTCCCGGCGCCTGGTTATCACTGCTGACGGCTGTCAATCCTTATTTCGAAGGACACCCCGCGACCGGCCGGATTTTCCCCCGCCCGCACCAGCACTGCATTCTTCAGCAGCGGATAATCGGACAGGTTGTCGATAAACGCTGCCACAGCCTTAAAATCGGCCGCAATCCCTCTGACTGTCAACACTCCGGCCACTGACCGCCAGTCGGTCGTAGCCTTAGGGTTATCGGTTGGGGCAGCCGGCGAAACTGTCGGGGTTTTCCCTGCTCCGCCGGAATGACCGTCGATGTCGGCAACCGATTGTGGATCTGCGTAATTACTTACCTCACTTAGCCAGAGTCTGGCGGGTGCTGCACTGGACAGGCTGGTGAGGATTGCCGCCATTGACTGGCGTTCGTTGCTGATCTTCAGCAGCGTTCCGCCTTTAATATTTTCGCGTTCGATCAGCAGGAATATCTGGGCCATCCTATCCTCAACCGGTCTGAGGAGGTTGTAGTGCTGCTGCATCCTGGCAAACTGCCGTTCCACCGACAGCCACTCCCCGAACTGCCACAGGGCGGTTAAGGCAAACACCGCCACCATGCTGCCACAAACGGCGAGCACGGTCGGCCAGAACCGGATTGACGACAGGCGCTGCCCGGTCGGCAGCAGGTTTATCCTCAGCATAAATCACCCTCCCGCAGCCCGCGGATGGCAAGGCAGACAGCAACCGACAGCCGCTGCTCCTCCCGCCGAAACCCGGAAGCAATTATTTCATCTTCGCAACTTACCAGTGGCAGAGGCGACACCACCCTGACCGGCCATAACAGGTTTATCCCCAGATTGAGCGGCAGCGACTCCATGTGAGCCCCCCCGCCGGTCAGTACAACCTGGCTTATCGTCAGTTCAGGGCGACTGACAAGACAGCTTTCTACAAACTGGGTTATTGACCCGCTGATCATTTCGACAACCGCTTCAGTGGCATTGAATACCGCCATCTCGTCAGGGGGAGCGTCCAGACTGACCAACAGGCAGTTGCGGGTCCGCTTGTGCAGTTCGGCTTCGGCATAGCTCTTGGCCGCACTTTCCATAATTGCCCTTGTAAACCGCTCGCTTCCCCAGTCCAGCCTCTGCTCACAAACCGGAAATCCGGCCTCGAACAGTGTCATGCTGGTTATATGCTCGCCCAGGTCGATAACAATTGACGACAGTCCCTTATCCACCATCCTGGCCAAAGCAACGGCCTCACTTTCGACCGCCAGTATCTTAATGCCGACAGCCCGGCAGGCTGCCGTAACAACCGACAGATCATCAGCATGCAGAGTGAAAAGGGTTATGTGCTGTCCATTTTCACCGGTGCTGCGGCAACAATAGTCGAACACGTAGTCGTCGGCCGGGCGGGTTACATGTTTGTCCAGCTCCCAGACCAGCGCCTCCCTGGTTTCTTCATCGCTCATTGTCGG
>JAOAFP010000153.1 GCA_026416215.1 Negativicutes bacterium
GCTCTGAACAATCCTCCCCTGATGGAAGGTAAGGGCACAAAAGCTGCAACCACCGAAACATCCCCGCTGACTGGTGATGCTGAACCGAACCTCGGCCAGGGCTGGCACGCCGCCGTCCTGATCATATATGAAGTGCCACCGGCGCTGAAACGGCAACCGGTATAACTCGTCCATTTCAGCCGTTGTCAGCGGCCGGGCCGGCGGAGCCTGATACAGATACTGCCCATCGCCCTGTCCCTGCACAACCGGCCGTCCGTCGAACGGGTTTTGTTCCTCCTCCTGTTCCCGCCAGGCCACGGCAAATTTTTTGCGATCGGCACAAATCTCGTCCCAACCGGCTATTGATCGGTAGTCACCAGCCTGGGCCAGCTGCCCGGCCGTCAGCAGCTGACAGGTTCCGCCTATTGCCGGCAACGCAGTCAGCTGCCGTCCGGCTGCCAGCCTTTCCGCTACCTCCGCCAGCGGTTTTTCAGCCATGCCGTAGATCAACAGATCAGCACCGCAATCCCTGAGAATTGACGGCAGTACCCGATCCTGCCAGTAATCGTAATGAACGAACCGCCGCAAGCTGGCCTCAATCCCTCCGACGATGAGCTTGCAGCCGGGGAAGGCCCGGCGCAGACACCGGCAATATACTACCGTCGCCCGGTCAGGCCGCCGGCCGGTTTGCCCGCCGGGTGAATACTGGTCAGACAACCGCCGCCGGCGGGCTGCCGTGTAATTGGCCAGCATTGAGTCAAGGTTGCCGGCCGTAACCAACGCGGCCAGCCGCGGCCTCCCCAGCCGCCGGAAGTCATCCAGTCTTCGCCAGTCAGGCTGGGCCACCACCCCCACCCGGTAACCCAGACTTTCCAGCCAGCGCCCGACCAAAGCTGTGCCAAAACTGGGATGGTCGACGTAGGCATCGCCGCTGACCAGCAGAAAGTCCAGTTCTGCCCACCCCCTGGCCGTCATTTCCGGCCGGGTTGCCGGCAAAAATTCAGTCAGCCGGTCATTATCTGCAAAAGTTTTCACTGAAAAATCCTTCCGGATGATTGACAGGTTTATCAATCATTGCTATTATTACTGTCAGTGCTAAATAATTGTCCCCGTGTTTTGTTTCACCCGTTCTGGTCGTGGCAGTAACCGGCAATTGTTAGCCCCATCATCATTTTTAGGAGGAGTACTCAATGTCCTACGTCGACAAGACCCTGAAGTGCAAGGAGTGCGGCTGCGAATTCGTCTTCAGCGCCAACGAGCAGGAGTTTTACGCCGAGAAGGGTTTCCAGAACGAACCGTCGCGTTGTTCTTCCTGCCGTCAGGCCCGCAAGCAGAACCGCAACGAAGGCCGGCGCAGCGGCCCCCGCGAGTGGTATGAAACCACCTGCAGCGACTGCGGCGCCACCGCCAAAGTGCCTTTTAATCCCACTGCCGGTAAGCCTGTGTATTGCAACGACTGCTACCAGAACCACAAGTAACCCCGGCACCCGGCGTTCCGGTGACGGTGTGTGTGCACTCAAAGACCTCGCCTGTGGCGAGGTCTTTTTTATTTTGCTGTCATCCGGAACACTGAGGCAGTCTGCCGGACAACCTCAACAGGTGGCACAACGGCAGAATGCTTCTTGTTTGCTGCCGCCCGGACACCGCAACATATCCCCTGTCACCGGTCCGCCCGGCAACCGCCAAGCAGCCAGTTTTCCAGCTGGTTAGACATCCCATCCCGGCTGCATACAGTGTCAAACCGGACTGCCGCCGTTTTCAGGCCGGTCAGAGCCGGTGGCGGCACCCAGCCGCTGAGGGCGGCAAGTTTGTCCATGAGGGAAAATTCGTCACCCTCAGTCCCCTGCCCCGGCAGCAGGGCAGTGGCGACTGCCGGGTTGAATTTGAACGGGCTGGCAGTGGACAGAACCACTGTCGGACAACCGTCCAGTTCGGCTTTGCCCAGCCTGTCCACCGCCCGCCAGGCCACAGCCGTGTGCGGATCAAGCATATAACGGTGTTTTTGCCAGATTGTGCGCATGGTGGCCAGCGTTTCCTCCTCGCCTGCCCACTGGCTGACAAAATGTCGGCCAATTGCTTGCCTGGTCCTATCATCCACCCTGTAACAACCTTTTTGCCTCAGTTCCGACATCCAGCCGGACACCGCAGGGCTGCCGGCCACCAGATACAGCAGCCGTTCGAGATTGCTCGACAGCAATATGTCCATCGACGGCGACAGGGTGCGATGAAACTGCCGGCGACAGTCATACGTGCCGCTGGTGATAAAATCGTGCAGGATATTGTTGCTGTTTGACGCACAAATCAGCCGGTGTACCGGCAGCCCGGATAATTTGGCCAAGTATCCGGCGAGGATGTTGCCAAAGTTGCCAGTGGGGACGGCAAAATTGACTGGTTGGCCGTCAGCAATCACCCCCTGAGCCAGCAATTCGGCGTAGGCACTGAAATAGTAGGCTACCTGTGGCACCAGCCGTCCCCAGTTTATTGAGTTGGCCGAACTGAGAAAAAAACCGGCAGCATCCAGCCTTGCCGCCAGCTGGCGGTCGGCAAAGATGTCCTTGACCCCGGTCTGGCAGTCATCGAAATTACCGTCTACCGCCACAACGTTAACGTTGTCCCCCGGTTGGCTGACCATCTGCCGGCGTTGCATCGCGCTGATCCCGTGCCGGGGGTAAAACACCAGAATTTTCGTCCCCGGCACATCGGCAAAACCGGTCAACGCCGCCTTGCCGGTATCGCCGGAAGTAGCCGTAAGAACCACCGCTGTCCGCTGATCGCCAAGCTTGACCAGCGACGCGCTGAGCAGCCGGGGCATTACCGTCAGGGCCATATCCTTAAATGCCGCCGTCGGACCGTGCCATAGCTCCAGCACCGGACGCTCCCCCACCATTACCAGCGGAGCAACTGCAGGATGATCAAATTGCCGGTAGGCCGCTGTACAGATCGCCTGCATCTCCGAATGGCAGAATTCCGGTAAAAACTGCCCAAGTACCGCCGCCGCCCGTTCGGCGTAAGCCATTTCCTGCCACTTTCCCCATTCCACACGCAGCGGCGGGATAACATCCGGCAAATACAGCCCGCCGTCGCCGGCCATGCCGTCGGCTATGGCCCGGATCGCCGGCACCGGCGGTGTCCCGCCCCTGGTACTGACGTAGTGCATGTTCACCCCTCCGCCGGTGGTCTGCTGAATATACCTCTGCCGGCGATTTCACCGCGATTGTAGCCAATCAGCATCCCTGCGGCGAAATTCAGGACTGAACCCACGTCCTCGGCGCTCATCGGTTTTTGTGGCAGAACTACCAGCAAAATCGCCGTGGTCTTTAGGGTGACCAGCGAACGCAGCGGATCGGCCGGCGGAACGGCAAACACCCCTTCGTCGTCGCACAGCGCTATTCCCT
>JAOAFP010000154.1 GCA_026416215.1 Negativicutes bacterium
AAGAGACAGGTTGACGCAGGCCCTGTTGCGGCGGCGGGTGGCGCATGCTTACCTGTTCAGCGGGCCGCGAGGCACCGGTAAGACAAGCCTTGCCAGGATTCTGGCCAAGGCCCTGAACTGCCGGCAGCCTGTGCTGCCCGAGCCCTGCAATCAGTGCGACCACTGCCGGGCGATTGACAGCGGTTCGTTTCTTGATGTAGTGGAAATAGATGCCGCCTCGAATCGCGGCATAGACGATGCCAGGGCGTTGCGCAGCAATATGTCCTACGTTGCGGTTGCCGGCCAGTTTAAAGTTTACATAATTGACGAGGCCCACATGCTGACCAGTGAGGCTTTCAACGCCCTGCTGAAAATGCTGGAGGAACCGCCGGACAATGTGGTTTTCATTCTGGCTACGACCGCTGCCGGCAAAATACCCCAGACTGTCCAGTCGCGTTGTCAATGTTTGGATTTTCGCGGAATCAGCACGGCCGACATAACTGCCCGGCTGCTGGTAGTTGCCGAAAACGGGGGTTACCATCTGACCGGTGAAGCTGCCGGTCTCATTGCTGGAAAATCCAAAGGCGGCCTGCGGGACGCCCTCAGCATGCTGCAACAGTGTCTTTTGCTCAGTCAGAACCAACAGGCAGACGAACAACTGGTCCGGGAAATCCTTGGACTGCCGCTGCCGCCACTGGTAACCGGACTGGAACATGCGATCTGGCAGGGCGACACGGCTGAGGCCGTGTCACTGGTAGAGCAGGCCTGGCAAAACGGGGTTGAGCCGCAGGTGTTGGTCGAGGAACTGGCTGCAAAATTCCGCGGCCGCCTCAGCAGAGAAGGACTGACCGGCGATGATGAGGTCTGCACCGGGTTGCTGGCAGTGGTCGAACTGTTTTACTCCGCCGTTCAGGATATAGGACGGGGCTACGACGGGCGTACCACCACCGAACTGGCTGTAATCCGGGCCTGCCGGAGAAAATTTTCCTCCTCGTTGCAGGAATTGTCGTTAAGGATACGCCAGCTCGAGGACCGTCTCGACGGGGTGGTGACGGCGTGCCCGACAAAGGATGAAACGGCTGACGTTACGCTGCCGGCCGCCACCGGGCAGCCCGACGGAGGAGGGGCAGAGAAAGCATCGGCGGCCGTCCGGCCGGCAGCGGCCGGGGTGATCGGCCGGCCGGCTGCGAACCGCCCGGCGTCGGCTGAACCCTGTCTGCCGGAATGCGAGCAGCCGGTGATACAGGACTTGGAACAGCTTTGGCGGGATGTGTGGCAAAGATTGTCTGAGGTTGACGACCGGTCGTTGAAAATCCATCTCGAAAACTTCTGTTTGGCTGGAATCGTGGGTGAAACCGCCACGATTGCCTGTGTTAAGGGCAGGGCCAGTCAGTTTACCGTGTCATCCCTTATGCAGCCAAAGCGCCGGCAGGCCATTGAACGGATTTTGTCGGATGTCTGTGGGCGACAGCTGAAGCTGGCGATCGACGAAGGGACTGTATCTGGCCGGTCGCGGACATCAACAGATAAAAATTCGGTAATAGAAAAAATCAACCGGTTTTTCCCAAACAGCCGGACAGAACCGTCTGGGGATCGGTAAAACCGGTCATAAATTTTACTGTTTAATAAACGAAAACAGGGGAGGCGAAGCAATGTTTGGCGGTGCAAATATGGCCGGGATGATGAAAAAAGTCCAGAAAATGCAAAGTGAAATGGCCAGAATGCAGGAAGACCTTAAAAGCCGGGTCTACGAATCGAGTGTCGGCGGGGGTGCTGTGACGGCAGTGATGAGCGGTGAGCGATTTCTGAAATCGGTGAAAGTTTCGCCGGCAGCCGTCGATCCTGATGATATTGAAACTTTAGAGGATCTGATCGTAGCCGCCGTCAACGAGTGCCTGCGCAAGGTGGAGGACGACGCCGCGCGTGAACTGGGAAAACTGACCGGCGGGCTCGGTTTGCCGCCGGGAATGTTCTGATCGGCCGGATCAGGCTTCAGTATGGGCAGTTACAAAAAATCGCTACAGCTGATAATCGACAGCCTGCGTCTGCTGCCTGGCATCGGCTACAAATCAGCCGAAAGAATAGCTTATCACCTGCTCAGTCTAGAGGAGGGCCAGGTAAGAACATTGGCGAACTCGCTGATCACGGCCCGGCAGATGATATGTGTCTGCTCGGAATGTGGCGGACTGACCGCGAGCGATCCCTGCAGCATCTGCAGCGACGAATGGCGCCAGCGCGATGCGATATGTGTTGTTGAATCGGCCCGTGACATAGACACAATCGAGAAATCCGGAGTTTTCAAAGGCCTCTACCACAGCCTGAACGGGCTGCTCAACCCATTGCAGGGCAAAGGTGTCGAACAAATCCGGATTAATGAACTTATGTTCAGGATTAACAACCTGAAGGTTGCCGAAGTCATTCTGGCTCTCAGCTCCACAGTTGAGGGGGAAGCCACGGCCCTTTATCTGGCCGGCCTGATCGCGCCGCTGAACGTAAAAGTCAGCCGGCTGGCGGCCGGACTACCGGCCGGTACCAGCCTGGAAGTGGTTGCGCCGTCCACGCTGGCCGCCGCGCTAAGGCACCGTACATCCTTTGGCTGACCGGCGGCGCGTCCGCAGTGCAGACCGTGTACTGTTGCCGCAGACCGGACTTTTTGACCGTCAGAACACTTAAAATGGAGAGAATCAATGCTAACAGATGTTGAAATAGCCCGTGCAGCCCGGATGCTGCCGGTAGACCAACTGGCCGCGAGGCTTGGCCTGACCGGGGATGAGTGGGAACCGTACGGGCGCCACAAGGCAAAAGTATCGCTGTCCGTATTGGAAAGACTGCGTGACCGCCCGGATGCCAAGCTGGTGCTGGTTACCGCCATCAACCCCACACCGGCTGGCGAAGGGAAAACGACCACCACTGTCGGACTGGCCGACGCCCTTAATCGTCTGGGGACAAAAACTGTGGCAGCCCTGCGTGAACCGTCGCTTGGGCCGTGTTTTGGTGTCAAGGGCGGAGCGGCCGGAGGCGGTTATGCCCAGGTTGTGCCGATGGAGGATATCAACCTGCACTTTACTGGCGATATCCACGCTGTGACGGCCGCTCACAACCTGCTGGCGGCCATTATTGATAACCATCTGCACCAGGGGAATCAGCTGTCAATCGACCCTCGCCGGATAACCTGGCGCCGGGTGGTCGATCTTAACGACCGGGCACTGCGCAACGTGGTGATTGGACTGGGGGGCAGGGCTAACGGATTCACCCGCGAAACCGGATTCGACATTACTGTGGCGTCTGAACTGATGGCCATACTTTGCCTGGCCGACAGTACCGATG
>JAOAFP010000155.1 GCA_026416215.1 Negativicutes bacterium
CGTCGGCAGCGTCAGATGTGTATAAGAGACAGGAATAACAGGGCTTTACAATCCGAAGACCTTCTTCACCCACGCGGCGTTGCTCCGTCAGGCTTGCGCCCATTGCGGAAGATTCCCCACTGCTGCCTCCCGTAGGAGTCTGGGCCGTGTCTCAGTCCCAGTGTGGCCGTTCATCCTCTCAGACCGGCTACCGATCATCGCCTTGGTAGGCCGTTACCCTACCAACTAGCTAATCGGCCGCAGACCCGTCTTTCGGCGATAGCTTCCAAGCTCAGCCATCTTTCCTGCCATACCCATGCGACTATGACAGCTTATTCGGTATTAGCACCACTTTCGCGGTGTTGTCCCCCGCCAAAAGGTTGGTTGTCTACGTGTTACTCACCCGTTTGCCACTAAGACGTCCCGAATAACGAGTTATTCTGTCCGTCCCCGTCCGACTTGCATGTGTTAAGCACGCCGCCAGCGTTCATCCTGAGCCAGGATCAAACTCTCCATTGTATTGTCAAGTTTAATCTGCTCTTCTCTTTCCGAGGCCGCGCGGCTCCCGCCGCCGCCTCCGTCTCGACCGGTCTCCCGGTCAGACCCGCTTTGCGTATCAGCTCCATCGATCCCTCGATGGTTTGGGTATGTCTCCATACCCGGCATTGTTCAGTTTTCAAGGTTCGCCGACAACAATGCCGCCTGTCCCAGGCGGCATCTCCCTCTGCCTGTGCGCTATGGCGGCGCTCACCCGCCCGCCGCAGCGACAGCCGTTATATTAACACGCCTCCCCTGACCTGTCAAGGGGGTAATAATATTTTTTTAGCTCCAGGTTATTTCTTCAGGTGGAACGGTATGGTCACGACAATGACGTTAGTTTTAAGGATTAGCCGGGTCCGCAGCACCCAGCCGGTCTGATTGTGCAGCAGGCGGTGCCACCACCGCTGCGGCTCAAACTCGGGTATGACCACGGTTATGTAGTCATCCGGACCGTTGTGTTCCCGCTCCAGTTCCTCTATGTAGTCGAGCAGCGGCTGAATAACCAGCCGCGTTGAAGAATAAATGGTGACCAGTTCAACTTCGGGGTCAAGTTTTTCCCAACGTTTCCTCACCCTGCGGCCAATTTCCTCGTCAGTGACGATGTTTACCGCCGTTACGTCGGATGACAGCGATTTGGCATAAGCAATGCTCTCCACCACCACACTGGTCGGGGTGGCAATCGGCACCAGAACTTTGTTGTTGATTTGCCGCGGTCGCAACCGGCCGTTTTCATCCAGCTCGTCCTCCGGCAGGTGCAATTGTTCGGCCACATCGTTGTAATGGCTGCGAATTTTTTTGAAGACAAAAATGGTTGCCGGGATGAATACGATCACCATCCATGCTCCCTCACTGAACTTGGCAACCCCGATGATCAAAACTACCGCCGCCGTCACCACCGCCCCGGTTCCGTTAATCGCACAACTCACCCGCCACCTGCCTGTGCGTTTGCGCCGCCAATGCACCACCATCCCCCACTGGGCAATGGTGAACGACATAAACACCCCGATCGCATAAAGCGAAATAAGGTGCTCAACATTGCCCTGAAACGTATATATCAGAATTCCGGCGAAAATGCTGAGCAGGATTATGCCGTTGGAAAAACTCAGCCGTTCCCCCCTCACTCCCAGGTAGCGCGGTGCGTAGCCATCGCGGGCCAGCAGCGACAACAGGGGCGGCAGTCCATTGAAGGACGTATTGGCGGCGAGGTACAGTACCAGCATTGTGGTGATCTGGATGAAGTAGTAGACGATGCTGCGGCCGAAAGTGTTTTCGGCCACCACCGACAGTGCCGTCACTTTTGGTTGGGGCATGACATGGTAATGCATCATCAGAAAGGCGATTCCAGCGAACATTACCGCCAGAATCAACGACATGTACATAGTGGTCCGGCCGGCATTGCTCACTGCCGGCCGCCTGAACATTTTTACACCGTTGGAAATAGCCTCAATTCCGGTCATCGACGAGCAGCCGTTAGCAAAAGCACGCAAAATCGCAAACAACACCAGCCAGTCAAACTGTCTCTGCATTGACTGCGGACTGATCAGCGGAGCCGCGCCGGTAATAGCCTGGTAAGCCCCAACCGCCACTAGGGCTAGCATGCCAAATATGAAGGCATAGGTCGGCCATACAAACAGGGATGATGCCTCGCGCACCCCCCGGAGATTGGCAACCATCAGGACACCAAACAGCACAGCCAGGTCGATGGTCACTTCGTGGGGAACCAGTGCCGGAAAGGCGGAAATAATCGCCGCCGTCCCCGACGATACGCTTACCGCCACCGTCAGCGTATAATCGGCAAACAGTGAGGCGGCCGCCAACAGGGCAGGGAATTCCCCAAGGTTGGCCTTGGCTACGGCGTACGAACCTCCCCCGCCAGGGTTGGCCCGGGTAACCTGGATATAGGATGTGGTCACAATTGCCAGCAGCAACAGTATGGCGACCGAAACATGGAGCATGAACCCATAGGCAACAATTCCCGGGGCCGCCAGCGCCAGCATAACCTGCTCGGGTCCGTAGCCCACGGAAGACAGTGCATCCGACGAAAAGATCGGCAAAGCCTTCCACTTGGGCAATTTTTCCCTTGCCAGCTCAAAATTGTGCAGCGGACGCCCGATTAGCAGCCGCCGCAGAAGCCTCATCATCACCCGCTCACTTCCATTCCCGGATTGTCACCCACCTGCGCCCCGTCCCGGTCGATGGAGAGGATCTTGTGGTGTGCCTTGATTCCGTGCTTGGCAAAGGCATTTTCCATAGCTTCGCCAACCGCTTCTGCCCCGCCATCACAGACAAACGCCACCAGACAGGGACCGGCCCCGCTTAACGTCGCCCCCATGGCCCCAGCCTTCGCCGCCGCCGCCAGAACCTGACGCATTCCCGGCACCAGCACCTCACGGTAAGGCTGATGGAGGCGATCTTCAAACGCCACTGCCAAATTGTCCGTCCGGCCTGTCATCAGCCCGGTGACCAGCAGCACCGTCCGCCCGAGGTTAAAGACGGCGTCGGCCAAAGGGACTGACGCCGGCAGAACCCTTCTTGCCTCAACTGTCGGCAGGATAAAGTCGGGGATCACCACCACCAGCTGCACCGGCAGCGGCGGTTGAAACTGGTGAAAAAACCCCTGCTCACCCGTCATCACGCGGGCCCCCATCCCGCCATAGATAGCCGGGGCAACGTTGTCAGGATGTCTTTCCCACCTGCTGGCCAGTTGCAGTAGTGTCTGCCGGCTGAGCCTGCCACCGCTCAGCTC
>JAOAFP010000017.1 GCA_026416215.1 Negativicutes bacterium
GAGTGCAACTCAGTCATTCCAAATGATCAACGAGGTTGCCCCGCATTACCGGTTTTACGGGTTGTTCGCCGGGTCACCCCGCCAGCTCGTGGCCGGTTATCTGCTGATGCCGCTGACCGCCGTTATGTTCGGCCGTGAAGTGTCAATTGCCGCCCTGACCGGGGTGGCGGTGGACTGGCGCTACAAGCAGTCCGGCCTGGCCCGGCAGCTGACCGGGCATTTTGTCGATCAGGGCCGGCACAACGGCTGGGCAATCGGGGTTTTGTTCCCATTTGACACAGGCTACTACCTGGCCAAAGGGGTTGGCTATTACAGCAACACTTATTTCTGGGAATTCAAACCGGGACAGCTGCGGCCCGGCACTCCGGCCGGGCTGTGGGAAGTGGACGCCAGCCGGCCGGAGCAGCGGGCCAGGGTGGAGGACATATATCACCGGTATGCCCGGGGCTGTCACGGGGCGATATGCCGAAATCCGTTGCAGTGGCTGTGGTTCTGGCAGCAGCCGGGTATGAGGACGGTTGTGGCGGCGGACAGCCAGGGGGTGGAGTGCGGCTATCTGGCAGTTCGCCCGCTGCTTGGGGCTGGTGCGGCCGGCCGGCTGCAGATCGTCGAATGGGTTTGTCTGTCCGGCGAGGGCCGGGATGGATTGCGGGAGTTTCTGCGGCGGCAATGCGATCAGTACCAGCAGGTGGTTTACGAAACCGACGACCGTTCCTTTGGTCTGCAGCTTGACTGGCGGGGAACGCCGGGGTACGGGGAGACTGGCTTATGGGGGCACAAGCAGGCCATAATGTCCGGCGGATTTTTGGCCCGCTGTTTTGACGAGCGGCAGATCTGGGCGGCGCTGTCCGGCCGGGAGTTCGGTGAACAGGCGGTAAGGCTGGGCTTTACCGTGAACGACGGACTGAGCGGAGCGGGAAAGCGCCTGGCGGTGGAATTTGATGGCGGCCGGGCAACGGTGTCTGACAACCTAGAGAAAACTGACGGCTGGCTGGATATGGGCTGGGGGGACTACACGTCGTTGCTGGTCAACAGCCTGACGTTTGATGAACTTTACCGATCTGGCCGACTGCATCTTAGCGGCCGGATTGCATCCGACCGGCTGGAGAGGCTGTTCTGCTGCACCCGGCGGCCGGAAGTGATTGCGAAAATCTGAACGGACGGGGTGGCCATGTTTGAGGGGAAATCGATTTTAATCACTGGCGGCACCGGCTCATTCGGGCAGAAATTTACCGAAATGGTGCTGGCCAACTACCGGCCGGCCCGGGTGATCGTGTTCAGCCGTGACGAATTCAAACAGTATCAGATGAAGCAGCGGTTTTCCGAGGACAGATTCCCCAGTATCCGCTACTTTCTCGGTGATGTCCGCGACCGCGACCGGATCAACCGGGCGCTGCACGGGGTGAACTACGTGGTTCACGCTGCCGCCCTCAAGCACGTGTCGGCGGCCGAATACAACCCGTTTGAGTTTGTCCGCACCAATGTGATTGGCACGCAAAATGTGATTGACGCCGCGGTGGACCGTGGGGTGGAACGGTTGGTGTTTCTGAGTACCGACAAGGCGGTCAATCCGGTCAACCTGTACGGGGCCACCAAGATGTGTGCCGAGAAGATCACTGTGGCCGCCAATTCCTACAGTGGCGGCCGGACCAGGTGCTCGGTGGTACGGTATGGCAATGTGGTGGGCAGTCGCGGCAGCGTGGTGCCGTTGTTTTTGCAGCAGGCCAAAACCGGCGACCTGCCGATAACCGACCAGCGAATGACGAGATTCTGGATAACCCTGGAACAGGGGGTGAAGCTGGTCTGGTTCGCCATGGTGAACGCCCAGGGCGGGGAGATCTTCGTTCCCAAGCTGCCGATGATGCGGGTGGTTGATCTGGCCGAGGCGGTTGACCCCGGTGGCCGCCGGCGGTTTACCGGTATCCGTCCCGGTGAAAAAATCCACGAGTTGATGATCTCGGCCGATGAGGCTCGGCATGCGGTGGATATAGGCGACAAATATGTTATCGAACCGGAAACCCCGTTTTGGCATTACCGGCCTTGGCAGGGGCAAAGGTTGCCCGAGGGATTTTTTTATAGCAGCGAGGACGACAGCTGGCAGCTGACCACCGAGCAGCTGCGGCAGTATCTTGCAACGCTGGAGGTGGAAAACTGACCGGTATGAACAGGATAATACCGTACGGCCGCCACCTGGTCGATTCGGAAGACATTGCTGCAGTGACCGAAGTCCTGGCCTCTGATTACCTGACTCAGGGGCCGGCAGTTGAGCGGTTTGAACAGGCGGTGAGCCAGAGGGTGGGAGCGAAATACGCCGTTGCCACCTGCAACGCCACCGCCGCCCTGCACCTGGCCGGCCGGGCTCTCGACCTCGGTCCCGGCGACCTGGTCTGGGTTGCCGCCAATTCATTCGTGGCCTCGGCCAACTTTGCCTTTTACTGCGGGGCAACGGTTGATTTCGTCGATATAGATCCCCATACCTACAATATTTCGGTCGGCTGCCTGGCTGAAAAACTGCGCGAGCAGCGACTGGCCGGCCGGCCGCTGCCCAGAGCGGTGGTGGCGGTGCACTTTGCCGGTCAGCCGGCTGATATGGCTAAAATTGCTGCGCTGGCCGAAGAGTACGATTTCGCGGTCATCGAGGATGCCGCCCACGCCATCGGCGCGACCTACGACCAACAGCCGGTCGGCAATTGCCGGTACAGCCTGATGACGGTGTTCAGCTTTCATCCGGTGAAAATCATCACCACCGGCGAAGGAGGGATGATCACCACCAACGATCATAAGCTGAGCGACCGTCTGCGGCGGCTGAGAAGCCACGGTGTGGAGAGGCGGCACAATTTTAACAGCAATTCTGCCCGGGCATGGTATTACGAACAGGTTGAACTGGGATACAACTACCGGATGACCGATTTCCAGGCGGCCCTGGGCCTGAGCCAGCTGGCGCGCCTGGACGAATTCATCAGTGAACGCAGCTGCCTGGCCGGCCGTTATTTCCGGGAATTGCAGGATGCTCCCCTGGTTCTGCCCTGGGTCAGTCCGCGGGTCCGGTCGGCCTGGCACCTGTACGTGGTGCAACTGGCTGGGCACCTGCCGGCGGAATGTCGGGATTCGGTCATAGATCAGCTGCGGGCCAGGGGGATAATGGCAGCCGTCCACTATATGCCGATCTATCTCCATCCGTTTTACCGGCAAATGGGGTTTGCTCCCGGTTGCTGCCCTGCGGCTGAAAGCTACTATCAGCGGGCGGTGACCCTGCCTTTGTTCTGCCAGATGACCGAACAACAGCAGCTGTCTGTGGTCGGGAACCTAAACGAAGTTCTCGACCGGCTGGAAAAATGATTCTGGCTATCGTACAGGCGCGGATGTCATCCACCCGGCTGCCGGGCAAGGTGCTGTTACCGCTGGCCGGGCGGCCGATGCTCTACCGTCAGCTGCAGCGTGTGGGGCGCAGCCGGACTGTCGGCAAACTGGTGGTGGCCACCAGCGATCACCCCAGCGACGACCGTCTGGCCGGAGAGGTTGCCGGCTGGGGGTGGGAATGCTTTCGCGGCAGCCTGATCGACGTGCTGGACCGTTATTACCGCTGCATGGTGCATTATCAGGCGGACTACGTGGTGCGGATCACCGCCGACTGCCCGCTGATCGATCCGGCGATAATCGACGCAACCGTCGGATTGCTTCTACAGACCGGTGCCGATTACGCTTCGGCCGATGCGATGCACAGCTGGCCGGACGGTATGGACGTGAGCGTTTTGACCCGGGCGGCGGTTGAGCGATCGTGGCGGGATGCGTCCGACCCGGCCGAACGGGAGCATATGATCAAGTACATCGAGAACCGTCCCGACCAGTTCAGCTGGCAGGTTTACAGAAATCCCGGCCGGCTCCCCTGGCCCGGTCTGCGCCTGTCGGTGGATACCGCCGGTGACTACCGGCTGGTGGCGGCAATTTTCGATTGTTTGCATAGCGATGATCGTTGTTTCAGCTATGGCGATATAATCAACCTTTTGCAACGCTGTCCGGAACTGCTTGATTCTGGCCGGTTCGGGCAGGCCTGAAAGGGGGGATGCCTGCGTGGTCAGGTTCGTGGCTGAGGTTTCAAGTAATCATAATCGCTCACTGCCGCGCTGCCAGGAATTGATCGACCGGGCGGCCGGTGTGGGTTGTGCCGCCGTGAAGTTTCAGCTGTTCCGGATCGATCAGCTGTTTGCCGGTGAAGCCCTGGATGCCTGCCCACATCTGGCTGCCCGCCGGGACTGGGAGCTGCCTGAGGAATTTATACCGGAACTGGCCGAACGATGTCGGCAGAGGGAGATAGCGTTTGCCTGCACCCCATTCTATCTGGCGGCGGTGGAAAAACTGTATCCGTATGTAGATTTTTATAAGGTGGCGTCGTATGAGCTGCTGTGGCACGATTTGTTGCGGGAATGCGCCAAAACCGGCAAGCCGGTGGTATTGTCGGTGGGCATGGCGGACTGGGCAGAGATCGATGCCGCGGTTGACGTGGTGTACAGCACCGGTAACCGCCGGCTGACGCTGTTGCACTGCGTGTCCGGCTATCCGGCCCCGGCTGGGCAGTGTAACCTGGCGGTGATCGAGAGTTTGCGCCGTCGCTATAAGTGCCCGGTTGGCTGGTCCGATCATTCGGTCAGCCGGGCGGTGATCGGGAGGGCTGTCAACCGCTGGCGGGCTGAGATGATAGAGTTTCACCTCGACAGCGACGGACGGGGGTATGAATTTGCCACCGGTCACTGCTGGTTGCCGGATGACATCGCTGCGGTTATTGACGACTGCCGGCAGGGAATGGCGGCTGACGGGCGGGGGGATAAGCCGCTGTCCCCGGCTGAAGCGGCCGATCGCCAGTGGCGGGCAGATCCCGGCGACGGACTGCGACCGCTGCTGGCTGTCCGCCGGCAATTGGCCGGCGGACGCAGCCGTTCAGGGGGAGAGTTATGAGCAATAAGACTGCAGGTTACTACCAGAAGGGGAGGGAAATGATCCCCGGCGGCGGTCAGCTGTTGTCCAAACGGCCGGAAATGTTCCTGCCCGGACGGTGGCCGGCCTATTACAAATCAGCCCGGGGGGTAAAGGTGATTGACCTTGACGGCCGGGAATACGTAGATATGGGGATGATGGGGATTGGCGCCTGCGTTTTGGGTTACGCCGACCCTGATGTCGACCAGGCGGCCAAGGCGGCTATCGACGGCGGTGTGCAGTGTACCCTGAATCCGCCCGAGGAGGTGGAGCTGGCCGAATTGTTGTGCGAACTCCATCCCTGGGCGGAAATGGCCAGATTTACCCGCAGCGGTGGTGAGGCGATGGCAGTGGCCGTGAGGATTGCTCGGGCGGCCACCGGCCGGGACAAGGTGGCCTTCTGCGGTTATCACGGCTGGAGCGACTGGTATTTGGCTGCCAACCTGAATCTGGGGGAGGACGGTCTGGGCGACCTGCTTATGCCGGGGCTGCCACCACGGGGGGTGCCGAGGGGACTGGCTGGAAGTGCCCATCCGTTTCACTACAACAATCTGGCCGAACTGGAGGGGATAATCGACCGGGAAGGCCGGGAGAGAATTGCCGCCATAATTTTGGAACCGCAGCGGGGGCACGATCCCGCCCCGGGGTTTTTGCCGGCGGTGCGGAAAATAGCGACCAGGATTGGTGCGGTGTTGATTTTCGATGAGATCACAACTGGCTTCCGTGCCAGTACTGGGGGGATACATCTTCTGCACCAGGTTGACCCCGATCTGGCCGTGTTTGCCAAGGCTATGGCCAACGGATATGCCATGGCGGCGGTGATTGGCCGCCGCAGCGTGATGGACTGGGCGCAGGCCACGTTTATCAGTAGCACCAACTGGACAGAAAGGATCGGACCGGCCGCGGCCCTGGCCACAATTAAAAAGTTGATTACCACCCGGGCTTGCGAACACATTGCCGCGATTGGTGAACGCTGGCGGGAGATAATGCGGCGGTGCGGGAGTGACAATTCGTTTGATCTTACGTTTGATGGACTGCCGGCTTTGTCCCATTTTGCCTTTGCTGACGACGACCAGCTGCTGGTGATGAGTGTTTTCACCAGGCTGATGCTGGAGCGGGGCTGGCTGACAGGAAGTCAGTTTAAACCGTCGCTGGCCCACGACGGGCGGGTCGTTGACCGGTACGCTGAGGCTTGTTCCGGTGTAATGCGGCAGTTGGGCGAGATCAGAGACCGAGGACAGCTGGAGCAGGTCCTGGACGGGCCGCCGGCCCGACGGGGGTTTTACCGGCTGACATGAGTATGAACGAAACAACCTTTGCCGCTGATGCGGTCGGTGCCGGACACGACGGCGAAGTACTGGCGGTTGCTGAGGACGGAACCAGGGTTATCGACTGCCGGCAGTGCGGCTATGCCCACGTATTTCCCCTGCCCCGGCCGGCTGAACTGGAAAATTTCTACCGGCAGGAATTTTACCAGCAGGAAAAATCCGATTATATCGCCCGCGTCGAACGCGACTGGCACTGGTGGCAGACTGTGTATTGCGAGCGGCTGGCGCTTGCCGAAGCGACGCTGCCAGCGACCAGGCGCAGGCTGTTGGATGTAGGTTGCGGGCCGGGTCATTTCCTGTCCTGCGGCTGTGCCCGCGGCTGGCAGGGTGAGGGTATAGAACCGTCGCCGGTGGCGGTTGAGTATTGCCGCAGGCAGGCACTGGCAGTCAGACAGGGTTTTTTTGACGACAATTCTGTGGCCGGGCGGCGGTATGACCTGGTCCATATGAGCGAAGTTCTGGAGCATGTGGCCGAGCCATCGGCGGTACTGCGGCGGGCCTGGTGCTGCCTCGGCGAGGGCGGAATGGTAATTGTCTGCGTTCCCAATGATTTCAGCCCGCTGCAGCGGGCTGCCTCTGCCCGGCACCGGCTGGCACCGTGGTGGGTGTCGCCCCGCCACCATTTGAATTACTTTAACCGCAACAGCCTGGAACGACTGATCAACAGCAGCGGCTTTGCTGTCCTGAAGACCGTATCCACCTTTCCCATCGATATGTTCCTGCTGCTGGGAATGAATTACATCGGCGACGAGGAGGTTGGCCGCCGTTGCCACCAGATGAGGATTGAATTCGAACAGGCGCTGGATGCGGCGGGGCTGGCGGAGTGGCGGCAAAGGCTTTACCAACAGCTGGCCGGGCTGGATATGGGCCGGGAAATAGTGATGTATGCGAGGAAGGTCGGCATATGAATTTTAACGGCGACCGGGCGGTAAGACAAAGGGTGGCGCTGGTGCGCAGCCCGCTGCAGTTTATGACGGCGCTGGGGCACGAAGAACCTCATCCGCCGCTGGAACTGCTGATACTGGCCGGCATTCTGCGGGAACGCCACGATGTTTACCTGATCGACGGAATGAAAGACATCGATCGGAAGGTGGTTGTGGACGGTAAATACTCCCGGGCCGGGCTGTCTGACGGAGAGCTGATGGACGAGCTAACCGCCGTGGCTCCCGGGGTGGTCCTGTTGTCCACAATGTGGATGAACCAGTACAGTATGGTAAAGCATATCCTCCGGCTAATACGGGCCGGGCTGCCCGATGCGGTGGTGTTTGTCGGCGGGCTGCTGGCATCGGCTATGCCCGAAGAATTTCTGGCCGGGCGACTGGCCGATGCCGTGGTATGCGGTGAGGGGGAGGAGGCGATCGGGCATCTGGTGGATAACTGCCACCAGCCGGAGCGGTGGGCGATTCCGGGAGTGCACTTCTGGCAGGAGAACCGGCTGGTTGAGGGCGGCCGGGCTAAGGCAGCTGAGTTCTGGCGGTACCCGCTACCTGCCTACGACCTGGTGGACTTCAGTCACTACCGGACAGCCTGGGATAAGGGCCACGTCGCTTACTGGCCGTTTGTCGGGATGCTGCCGACCCGGGGCTGCAGTCACCAATGCAACTTCTGCTCACTGCCCCTCGTGCACGGCAACCGGTTTACCCATACCCGTATCGAGCGGTTTGCTGACGAGCTCGATTGGCTGAAAAACCGGCTGGCGGTCAGGGAAATCCATCTTTATGATGCCCACCTGCTGAATGACCGGCAATTTGCCCTGCGGCTATTCGAGGTTTTGCGACAGTATAATCTGCCATGGCTGGCCGAGGCCGGCCTGGCCGTATGGACGCTGGATGACGAAGTACTGCGGGCGGCGGCCGCCAGCGGAATGTATCGGCTGGACGTTCCGGTTGAGACTGGCAGCGGCAACACCAAAAAGATTATGAACAAGGAACTGTACAGCAACCGGGATGCCATTGACCGGATTGCCCTGGCCCGCGAACTGGGGATCGAAAGGATTCACGGCTATATAATGATCGGCAATCCCGGGGAAAGCAAGGAGGACATTTACGCCAGTTTTGCCCTGCTTCGCCAGCTGCCGGTCGACTACCGCGGGGTGCGCTGCGCCAAGCCGTTCCCCGGCACGGAGTTTTACCGGCTAAGCCTGGCTAACGGCTACATTCCTGCCGATTTCAACCTGATTATGGATGAACTGTGGTTTGAATATCCGGTGATCGAAACTGCTGATTTTAACCGTGAGTTTTTGCTGTCCATCATACTGGCGGCACGGGGAATCGCCCTGATCGAGCAAAAGGGTATGACCATGGCTCAGGTGGAGCGTGATGTTTGCGATCGGTTCGGGCGCGGGATCTGGCAGGCAACGGCCGGGGCCATTGATGACCTCTGGGCGTTTTACCGAAGCTGGGAAGGATGAACGACTTGTTATGAACAAACAAAGGATTATGCTGATTGATCCGCCGCTGTTCAGATTTCTGCAGGAGAACCAGCCGGCCCCGCCGCTGGGGTTGTGCTATATTGCCGGCTATCTGCGGCAACAGGGGTACGATGATGTAGTAATCTATAACGCCGATTACGACCCCGGCCAGCGGCTGAGCGAGTGTAACCGGGCGTTTTCCCGGGAGGTGGAAAAATTTCAGCATTACCGTCAGGCGGTGACCGACGATCAGCACCCATTGTACAAAGAGATCATCGACACCGTTGCCGGTTACCGGCCGGACGTAATTGGCCTGTCGAGCAAGACGGCCAAGTTCTACGTACTGAAAAAAATTGCCGCCCAAATTAAGCGCCATTTCCCTGAGGTTACGGTGGTGGCCGGCGGGCCGCACGCATCCTCTTGTCCGATAGAGATGCTGGACAGTACGGCGGTGGATGCAGTGGTGATCGGCGAGGGGGAAATAACATTTCACGAACTGATTACAGCACTGGCCAACGGCCGGGATCTGGGCCGGGTCGCCGGCATTGGCTACCGTCGGGCTGGACGGGCAGTCATCAACCAGCCGCGGCCACTACTGGAAAATCTCGACCTTCTGCCCTTCCCGGCCAAAGATCTGGTTATGCATTACCAGACTGTGCCGGCCGACAATATGGGAGGAATTTTTTCTTCGCGCGGCTGTCCGTTTGCCTGCAGCTTCTGCGATGCCCGTTCGGTCTGGACTCGGCGGGTCAGGCGGCGTAGCCCGGCCAATATTGTGGCCGAAATCATTCAGATCAGGGAAAAGTACGGTACCAGCTTCTTCACCTTCTCCGACGACTGCTTTGTCACTGACCAGGCACACCTGTCCGCCTTCTGCCGGGAACTTCAGGCCAGTGGTCTGCCCGGGCTGCCGCGGCGGCAATTTCGCTGGTGGTGTGAAATTCACCCGCGTCTGGTCAGCCAACCGGTTGTTGAGGCGATCGCCGCTGCCGGCTGCGTGGCGGTGGCGATTGGTGTGGAGTCGGCGTCGGAGAAAACCATGCAACTGATCAACAAAAAATCCTCTCGCCAGCTTGTTAAAACAGCCGCCCGCATTATTAAGCAGGCCGGGCTGAATCTGGTGGTTTTCTGCATGATTGGCTTTCCCTGGGAAACCAGGGAAGACATAATGGAGACGGTGGAATTTATGGAGGAACTGGGGCCCGATTCGGGCAATCTCAGCATCCTTACCCCGTTGCCCAACACAGAGATTTATAATTACTGTCAGGAGCGGGGGCTGATCAACTATGATGCCGACTATCTCAACTGTTTTCACCAGCGTGAGGCAGGTTTCTTCAGCGATTTAATCAGCTATGAAGAGTCGCGGGCGGTGATCAGGGAGGCATTTGCCAGGGTGGACAACATTATCGAAAAAACCAGGGCTGATAAAATTGCCGATTGGTTTAACCGCCGGTTTGGCGAGGGAACGGCGGCCAGCAATTACGCCGGGCAGCGCCGGCCGCTGCTGGTCAGCCAGTCGTATGCCGATCAAACCATCGAAGTGGCGGCGGCTGATGACCACCAATGGCTGACTGGCGATGGGCCGGGTCTGGCCCGGCAGCTGTTTGACCACTTCCCCCAGTACCGCTATCTGCGGCTTACGGTGGCGGGCTGCCCGGCGGTGACCTATGAACAGTAACGAGGGCCGGCTGTTCTGCCGGGAGCAGCCGTGCCCGGTTTGCGGTGCCGGTCATTTTGACGTGGTGCTGGACTGGCCGCGGGTGGTGCTGGGGGGAGATGATGGTCCAGCCTTTTCCTACCGGCTGGCAGTGTGCGGGAATTGTGGACATTTTTGCATGAACCCGGCCTTCAGCTCCCAGGGCATAGAATTTCTCGCCGGGTTTATGCACCGCGATTCTTACTGTTCCCGCAATCACCGCCAGGTGATCGATTTTCTGGTTCAGAATGACTTTGGGTCAGGGGGGACCAGAGTGGTGGATCTGGGATGCGGCCGCGGCGATCTGCTGGCCCGGCTGCCTTTCGACGGCGACCGGTTGGGGATTGAGTTTGATAGCCAGGTCTGGCGGGAGGCCAAGGGCAGGTATCCGCAGTTCAATTTCATCTGCTGCGATTTGGCCGCTGCCGATGCCGGGGCAATGGGCGATCGGTTTTTGTTGGTCCACGTCCTGGAACACCTGATCGATCCGGCGGGGTTGCTGCGCAACCTGTATAATCAGAGCCCGGAGAATTCGCGGCTGTATGTCGAGGTTCCGCTGCTGGACACGGCACTGGCCCGCGACATAATAGGATTTGCGGTGATGCACCACCTTCATCACTTTTCCCAAGCTGGGATTAAAGCCCTGCTGGCCGCCTGTGGCTGGCGGCCTGAGATCTGGCAGGTCTGCCGGGACTACAACGGCATCCGGCTCATCTGCCGGAAAGCTGAGCCGATCCCGCCCCCCACCGACTGCCGCCACCATAACCGCCATTTAGTCTATCGTCATCTGGCCCAGTGGTGGGAGGTAGTTGCGGCAGTGAACCAGCGGCTGGCGGTCGTGGGGAACGAACGGTTTGTTCTGTGGGGGGCGGGAATTCACACCGAATACCTCTACCAACTGACCGGGCTGTTCGCCAGGGATAGTTGCCGGCAGGTGGTTGACAGTGACCCGGCCAAACACGGCCGCTGCTGGCGGTGGTTTGAGGTGACGGCACCGGAGTCGGCCCCGGTCGATAGCTTTCTGGTGATATCCAGCTATTCATTTCAGGATGAAATTGCCGTAGCCGCCCGGCAGCTAGGTTGGCAGGCCGATCGGATCGTCACTCTTTATCCTCAGACCGGCTGTGATTTTTGGTATTGATGAGGCGAGGTGGATTAAAATGAACAGGACAGGACCGGAAGTATCGGAGCAGACAGCCAGACGAATGGCGCGCAACATAATCTGTCAGATATACTGGGCCGGATCGGGGCATCCTGGTGGCTCACTGTCGGCAGTGGACATTCTGCTGACGGTGGCCGCCCATCTTCAGAGCTGGAATGTTGACCGGGCAGAGGCCGACCGGGATCATTTTGTTTTGTCCAAGGGGCACGCTGCTCCGGCCCTTTATGCCCTGGGACTGGAAAAGGGCTGGTTGAGCCCTGCCGAGTTGAGCGGTTTCCGGCGGCTGGGTTCGCCGTTGCAGGGTCATCCGGATGTAGTGTCGCTGCCGTGGGTAGGCACCAGTACCGGTTCACTGGGCCAGGGCTTTTCAGTGGCACTGGGGATGGCCATGGCCATTCGCCATCTGGGCGGCAGCGGCCGGGTGGTGGCCCTGCTTGGCGACGGTGAGCTGCAGGAGGGCGAGATCTGGGAGGGGGCGATGGCGGCCAGCCACCACCGCCTGACCAACTTTTGTGCGATAGTCGACTACAACAAACTACAGAGCGACGATCTTAATGCCAATATTATCGGCCTTGAGCCGCTGGCCGACAAGTGGCGGGCGTTTGGCTGGCGGGTCATGGAGGTTGACGGACACGACCACCGGCAGCTGACCGACGGGTTGCAGGCGGCCTGGCAGGCGGGGAGGCCTACGGTGCTGATCGCTCACACTGTCAAGGGCTACCGGGTGTCGTTTATGGAAAATTCCCCTCTCTGGCACGGCAGTGTAAAGCTTAGCCGGGACGAGGCTGTCCGGGCACTGACCGACCTCGGGTGCGGACCGGACAAGGTTGAGGAGGTGTTGGCAGGTGCAGGCAATTAGCCCCAGCTTTTTGATCGGATCGGCCGGCGACTCGTTGCGGGAGACGTTCGGCAAAACCTTGGTGGCCATCGCCGGGCGCTACCCGGAGATGGTGGTGCTGGATGCTGATATTGCCGGCGGGACCGGCGTCCATCATTTTCGCCGTCATTTCCCCGGGCGGTTTTTTCAGTTCGGCATTGCTGAACAAAATATGATGGCGGTAGCCGGAGGGATGGCGGCCATTGGCCTGATCCCGGTGGTAACCACTTTTGCCGTGTTCTGTCTGCGGGCGCTTGAACAGGCCCGGTTGTCAGTGGCTTACTGCCGGCGCAACGTCAAGATCGTAGCCAGTCATCCCGGGCTGGATGTCGGTCCGGACGGAGCATCGGCCCAGTGTCTGGAGGATTTGGCCGCGTTCCGGGCCATGCCCAATGTGACGGTGGTGGTGCCGGCCGATCAGCGGGAGGTCGAGCAGGCCACCGAGGCAATTTTCAGCTATCACGGCCCGGTGTACATGCGCACCGGACGCAGCCCGGCCCCGCGCATTCTGCCCGATGACTATCAGTTCAGACTGGGGAAGGGAAGGATTTTGCGTAAGGGACAGGACGTGGCGATTATGGCTTGCGGGGTGATGGTGGCCAGGGCAATGGCAGCAGCTGAAATACTGGCTGAACGGGGAACCGAGGCAATGGTGGTCAACTTTTCGACAATAAAACCGCTGGATTGGCAACTGGTGGCGGAGTGCGCCACCCATACCGGCTGTGTGGTAACCTGCGAGGATCATAATATCTACGGCGGGCTGGGGTCGGCAGTGGCCGAGTGTCTGGTGAGAACCGTTCCGGTGCCACAGGAGTTTGTGGCAGTTGACGATCGGTTCGGTCAGTCGGGCGAGCCGGACGAGCTGGCCGTTCACTACCGTCTGCACCCGGAGGCAATTGCGGCTGCCGCCGAAAAAGCGGTTGCGAGGAAGAACGGCCATGGCTAAGCCGGCTGATCTGAGCGGCAAGGTGGTGTTGGTGACCGGTGGCAGCCGTGGAATCGGCCGGGAAATTTGCCGGTACGTCGCCGCCGGCGGGGCGCAAGTGGCTTTTACCTTTCAAAGCAACATCCAACAGGCGGAAATTACCCGCGCAATGATCGAAACGACCGGCGGCACCTGCCTGGGGGTGTATCAGATGGATGTCCGCGACCGGACAGCGATAGACAGGGTGGTGGCGGCGGTGGCCGGACAGGCCGGTGGTTGCCTGCACGGGCTGGTCAACAACGCCGGGATCAACAAACCGTGCGACTTTGACCAAATTACCGGCGAAGACTGGGACGAAATCCTGGCCGTCAACCTTAAAGGGCCGTTTTTGGTCAGCCAGGCTGCCCTGCCCTACATGAAGGGACAGGGCGGAAGCATTGTCAACATCGGCTCGGTCAGCGGTCAGTACGGTGGCCCCCGTACTGCTCACTATGCGGCCAGCAAGGCCGGGCTGATCTCCCTTTCCCAGGTTATTGCCCGGTTTGCCGCCCGGTACGGAATTCGCTGCAACACAGTGGCTGCCGGGCTAATCGCTTCGGAAATGGCCGATGCCGGTCTGGCGTCGCCGGCCGTCAGCCAGGCGGCGGAAAACATCCTGCTCAGGCGTCTGGGCAGCGGGCGGGAGGTGGCAGCGGCAGTTGCCTTTCTGCTGTCAGATGAAGCCGGCTATATAACCGCCCAGACTATTAACGTCAACGGTGGGCTATACTTCTGATGGCGGCTAAACGCTGGCTGTGGGTGGTGAGCGGCGGGGCGGAGGCGGTGCCGGGGATCGAAGTGGCCAGACAGATGGGCCTTAAGCTGATTGTCAGCGACCAGAATCCGGCCGCGCCCGGATTTGCCCTGGCGGACATCAAGGTTTTGGCCAGTACTTACGACTGGCAGGCCACGGTGGCAGCCGGCGAGCGGCATGTGGCTTCCGGCGGGCGGATCGACGGGGTGATCAGCATGTCAGCCGACGTGCCGCTGACGGTAGCGAAGATGGCCGGGCGATTCGGCTTGCCGGGTATAAGTGTAGACACCGCCCGTCTGGCTAGCGACAAGCTGGCGATGAAACAGCACCTGGCGGCGGCCGGAATTCCGGTGCCGTGGTTTGCAGCAGTGCAATCGGCCGGTGAGGTGCAAAGGCTTCTGGCTGAGCGTGGCGGTCCCTTGGTCCTGAAGCCGGTCGACAGCCGGGGGGCGCGGGGCGTGCTGCTGATCGATCGCCAGACCGATCTGGACTGGGCGTTTGCCGAATCTCTGGCCAACTCCCCCACCCGGCGGGTGATGGTTGAACAGTTTTGCCCGGGCCGGCAAAACAGCACCGAGGCCCTGCTGCTGGACGGGAATACGGCGGTTAACGTCGGATTTTCCGACCGCAATTACGAATACCTGTGGCGGTTTGCCCCGTTTATCATCGAAAACGGGGGGGAGCAGCCGTCAGAGATGCCGGACGGTCAGCAGAAGGAAGTGGCCGATCTGGCAATAGCCGCCGGACGGGCCATGGGAGTGGTGCAAGGGGTGGTGAAAGGGGATATGGTTTACACTTCTGACGGACCCAGGGTGATTGAAATTGCCACCCGCCTGTCGGGCGGCTGGTCGAGCAGCCACCAGATCCCGCTCAGCACTGGGGTGAATTTCATTGGTGCGGCGATCAGGCTGGCGCTGGGCGACAAAGTATCGCCCGATGATCTGGTGCCCACCCGGTCGGATGCGGCCGTGATCAGATTCCTGTTTTTGCCCAACGGGCGGGTAAAATCCGTCCCCGACATCAGCCGCTGGCCGCTGCCGGACAGCGTCAGGCTGCTCAAGCTGTTCGTGAGGCCCGGGGACCTAATTGACGGGATTCGCAATCACACTCAGCGTGGAGGGTGCGTGGTGGTGTGTCACCGGCACAAGCCGACGGCCATTGCCGAGGCTGAAAGCTGGATCGGGCGACTGGCCGCCGGGGTGGAAGTTGGCTGAAGTTGTATCTTTTCTGGTCGAGGCAGGGGGAGAAATCGGCTGGGGGCATCTGGCGCGCTGCCTGGCGGTGGCCGGCCGGCTTAAGGTAATGGGGATAAAGAGCCAGATCTGGTCGGTTGACCTTCACCCCAGTCTGGTGGCGGTGGCCGGTCGGGCCGGGGTGGAATGCCGGGCCCTTGGCAGCTGGCGGCTGGATGAGGCGGTCGGCACGGCTGGCAGGCTGCCGCTGGCCATGGTTTTCGATCTTCGCCGCCGTTACTCGCTGACCGAGCTGCGCCGGTTTCGCCGTCTCCACCCGCAGATCGTCCTGGCCAGCATCGACGACGGGGAAGACAAGCGACTGGCCATGGATCTGGTGTTTTATCCACCGGTGCCGCAGGTGGGCAGGCTGGAGTGGCCGGGGTTCTCCGGCCGGGTATACTGCGGCTGGCAGTGGATCGCCCTGAGAGATGAATACGCCGATGTACCGTCCAACGGCAGCCGTCGCCGGCGTTGTCGGCTGCTGGTGACAATGGGAGGTCGTGACCCGCACCTGTACAGCGCCATGGTAATTGAACAAATTGCCGGGTTGGGAAACGGGCTGTGCGATCTGGAGGTAGTGGTGGGTGGAGACTATACTGACCGGCCGGGGCTGACACGGGTCTGGCAGCGAGCCGGACTGGGCGGTCGGTTGTGGCAGGGGCTGACCAGTCTTGGCCGGCTGATGAAGCGGGCCGACCTGGCAGTGGCGACAATGGGGGTGACGGCTTACGAACTGGTGGCCTGCCGAACCCCGGCACTTTTGCTCTGCCTGACCCCTGACCACCAGGACTCGGCGACTGAACTGGCTGCTGCCGGCGTGGCCGAAGTTATCCCCTGGAGTGCGGAACGGCGGCGGCTGGCCAGGTCGCTGTCTGAGCGGCTGGCAAAACTGTTGACCAACCGGCCGCAGCGGCTAGTTATGGCCGGCCGCTGCCGGGGACTGGTGGACGGCCGGGGAGCGGAGCGAATAGCAGCAGCGATAGTCGGGGCGGTAAGCAAATGACCCTGGATCTGTTCTTGTTGTTTCACATTAATATCGCTTTTTCCGCTATTGCCACCCACCAGCGGCCGCTGGTGGTGGAACGGTGCTACTGGCCGATTCTCCGCCTGGCCGAGCGGCTGAACATCCCGGTAGGGGTTGAGGTCAGCGGCTACAGTCTGGCTGCCATTGCCGATATTGACAGGGGCTGGGTTGACTGTTGCCGCCGGCTGATCGGCCGCGGCTTGGTGGAACTGATCGGCAGTGGCTACAGCCAACTGATTGGACCACTGGTGCCGGCCGAGGTCAATCACTACAACCTGGCCTGTGGCAAGCTGGAATACCAGCGCCACTTAGGCTGCCAACCCCGGTTGGCCATGATCAACGAACAGGCGTTTTCCCGGGGGTTGGTTGGCCACTATTGCCGGGCCGGTTATCAGGCCATAATCATGGAATGGGAAAACCCATACCGGGCCAATCCCGGTTGGCCGGCCGAATGGCGCTATTATCCCCAGATTGCCCGGGGGACGGACGGCCAGACTATCCCGGTGATCTGGAACAACTCGCTGGCCTTCCAGAAGATGCAGCGTTATATCCACGGCGATCTGGAATATGACGGCTATCGCCGCTGGCTGGCCGGGCGGGTTCCCGGGCCGGGCCAGGCCCGGCGCTGGCTGTGCATCTACGGCAGCGACGCTGAGGTGTTTGACTTCCGGCCCGGACGCTATCAAGACGAAGCCAGACTAAATCCGGACGGCGAGTGGTACAGGCTGGAGCAGTTGCTGGACCGGCTGAACAGCGACCGCCAGCTGCGGCTGGTGCCGCCGTCGGCGGTACTGGACGGACTGGGGCAGCCGGAAGGAGGGCAGCTGCTCGACCTGACCACAACCGGGCAGCCGGTGCCGGTGAAGAAACAGGCCAAGTACAACCTGCTGCGCTGGGCGGTGAGCGGACGCGACGACGTCGATATCAACAGCCGCTGCTTTCGGCTGTACGGGCAGCTTAAGCGGGACAACTGCCAGGATATTGACCGCTGGCGAGAATTGTGTTTTCTCTGGAGCAGCGATTTCCGCACCCACATTACCGACGATCGCTGGCAGGATTACCAGCGGCGGCTGGCTGAAGTCGAGCGGGAATGGCTCCCGGCCGGATGTAAACGGCGAGGACCGGCAGCTTGCCGCCGGGGTCGGGCGGTGGCTGATGACAAGCGGTGGCTGGCCGTCGAGGGGCAGAAACTGCGGGTGGTGTTTGACCGACATAAGGGACTGGCAATCCGGGAACTGGCACTGACAGACGGCCGGCAACCGTTCCTGTTCGGCACCCTGGAACACGGTTATTACGATGATATAATCCTGCAGGCTGACTGGTACAGCGGCCACCTGATCGTCGAAAATGTCGGCCAGCGACGCCTGACCGATCTGGTCAGGGTTGATCCCCGGATGGTCAGCCGGCCGGACGGGACAGAAGTTGCAGCCCGCATCGTCTTTCCGACCGGGATGATCGACAAGGTCTGGTGGGTGAGCCGGGATCAGGCCAGAATCGAGCTCAGGCTTCACATCGGTCTGTCAGTGCCGCTGGCTGGCACCCTGCGGCTGGGACATACCACTCTCAACCCAGCGGCATTTGACCGGGACAGCCTGTCGGTCTGGACTCACAACGGCGG